>CBDVAD010000104.1:0-9600 GCA_965371875.1 uncultured bacterium | reverse complement strand
ATTTCATCAACAAGAAAAACACCCTGACTGTCCATATGTTTTAGAATAAGCCCGAACTCTTCGTTTGGGGTTCTGTCTGTGGAAAGTGACCGCCCATCTATTGTGAATACAGGATTTCCATTGAAAAAGAGAAATCCGTCATCATTTGAATCGTAAAACCCCCTGTCTGTACGGATAGTAGATTCAATGCTCTTATAGGGAACAGCCAGAACATTACTGCCACATCGAACAAGCTGAAATGTTGATAGTGTAAACCCTCCTGGAATGGTCAGTGAAAATGAAGTACCTTTCCCTTTCACTGTGGATATTTTAATCTCACCATTTTCAAACTGATCTATTTTTTTATTTACAATATCCAGTCCAATCCCACGACCGGAAATTGTATCAGGATTATCTCTGGTACTAATTCCCGGATGGGTTAGAATTGAAAGCAGATCAAAATCCTTATCATCTTCCTTTATCAAGCCTTTAAATTCAGCTATCTCAGAAATTTTTTCAATATCAATTCCTCTTCCATCATCTGAAATTGTTATATTTAGTTTATCATCCACCTGTCCGGCAGAGATCTTGATAATTCCAGTGCCGGATTTCCCCATAGAAGTTCTTTCGGCAGGACTCTCAATCCCGTGATCCAGTGCATTTCTGATAATATGCAGTATAATTTCTGATATTATTTCACCAGCTCTCCTTTCAACCTTTATATTACAACCTTCCAGTTCAAGAACAGCTTCCTTATCACGCTCTTTAGCAAGATCTCGAATATACCTTCCCATATTACGAAACGAGTCTTCCAGAGTTATCAAACTAACATCTTTCATCAACTGCTCAAGACCAGAGGACAACTCTGAGAGACCATCTATCTGTAATTTAATATTATCATCGATTCTGGCACCTGAAGCGTTCTTCATCCTTTTGAGTCTATAAATTTGTATTTTTATTTCATCCACATAATTAGCAAACTGATCAAGCTTCTGAATAGAAATTTTTACAGGTAATTCGTTTGAATGGAGAACCTTTTTTATAGGCCTGGTGTCCATTTCGTCTAAAAATGATTCATACAAAAGCGACACAAGCTTAATACTTTCTACCTGATCTACATTAACTGAATCATATATCTCGCTTTCCTTTATACTACAGGTAAAATAAATACTCATTCGGCCATAAAGTTCGTCTTCCTCCTCTCCAAAAGAGGGGATCGTTCTTATTACATTTACTTTCTGTTCAAGATTACTGATTAATAGATACGCTTTGGGATATTTAAGAGGTGTGGAATCTTCCAGTTCAAAAATCAGGCGATAAAATTTCTCTCCTCTTTCCTTTGCTTCAATAAGCAGATTTTTTTCAAACTCAGATAATGAGGGTGTACCTTCAAGTAAAATACCCTGATGTATGCTTTGATTATTGGATATAGCAGCTTGATTATCCGCCCGCTCAAGTTTTAAATAATCAAGAATCTCTTTAATACGATCAATAGAAAGTAAAAGACTATCGATGACAGTCGAATCTATAAGTTTCTCACTATTTCTAAAACTATCAAATACCGATTCCATCTCATGAGTAATATCTATTATATCTGTCTGCTTAAGAAAAGATGCTTCAGATTTCAAACTATGGGCATTACGAAATGCATGGTTTAACAGTTCCTTGTCACCTGGATTTTTTTCAAGTTTTAAAAGAATACTCCCGAGTTCTGCGGTAAAATTTTCTCCATCACTCAGAAAAGTATTAAAAAGTTTATTTTGGTCCATATATTATCTACCCTCAATCAATGAAATAATCAGCTCTACCTCTCCCACTGTTGATCCTACCCTGGATGCAATTACAGTAGTTGTAAAACCATTGTTATGAAGCTCGACTATTCTATCTTTTTTGCTTATTTTCACTACAGGTATTGTTGCAGAACTCTCAACTAAATGTTGATTATCATTAATTCTCCCAAGTTGATTATAAACTACAGATTCTGATTTATTTCTCTCTGATTCTGTGCCAAGAATTTTAATTCGCTTATCTGCATCATTAAGAAGTCTTGTTAAACTGCTGATTTTTTCTTCCAGAATATTAATATTTCGATCAGTTGTAAGATTTAACTCAAGTATTAACTCACTGATTTCACTCTGTAATTGGTCAATAACATTTGATTTATTAAGTTTTTTAATTTTGCGTAAGATATTAGCCAGAGTAAACATCACAATAACTAAAACTCCCAGGGAAACAACAATGGCTGTATACTGCATCTATCTATCCTGATATATCTATATTTTTTCCGAGGTCCGGATCTGTAAAAACACTCATCTTTTTTTGTTTATTATCAGGTTTTTCATTTTCTTTCTCATGGTCACTACCTGACTCTCCCGATTTGGCTTTTTCCTGATCGTTCTGGATCTTTTGATTATCCTCATCTACCTCAACAGTTTTATTGACACTTTCATCCTCGTGTTTTTTTTCCTTAATCAGCTCATTGGCCTGAGCTGCCTGCTGAGCCAGAAGGCCTTCCTTAAGAGAAGCTTGTTCTTTGCCCACCTGGTTAATATGAGCAAATAAGGTCTGTAAATCAATTGGCTGAATAGGCATTATTTCTTTTTTGAATAATCCTCCTCAAGTTCCTCATACTTCGTTATTTTAACCAGCCCATTTTCATTAATAAATGTAACTGCCTTAAAATCGTTCTTTACTTCAAGAACAGCTTCCTTTATATGAATTTTAACTCCTGAAAATACTTTGAAAGAGGAAGAAATATGACCTTTTACAGATAAAGAAGAAAGATAGGCTTCGATTTCTTCAGTCTCTTCAATTAAGACAGCCTTTTGTTTCTCTAATTCAGACTGTTTTTCCAGAAGTTGATTCAGGTAAGCTTTTTTCTCATCAGTAAGTTTCTTCTTAAGTTTAACGAGATTCTGTATAGTATTTATGTTAAGTACTATTTCATCAAGCTCCTTAGTAAGAGCCTCCATTTTTTCAGTAAGTTCTACAAGTCGTTTTTTACTCTTTGGATCAAAACCAACTTCAAGAATGGTCTCGGAACCGGCAACAGATCCTAATGATTTTGCATGAATTTCTTCTGCAGCTCTTAAAATACCGCCGACGATGGTTGCACGTTTACCCTGACAGATTATTTTCTTATTAGCCTCTACCCTGCAATTAATTATACCATCACTTGCTACAACGATTTCACCAGCATCAACAATTGCATTTTCAAGAAATTTTGCCCATACACTTTTACCTGCCCGGACAAATCCGCCATTTTTACCACTTATACCCTGGTGTACAATTATATCACCTTCTGCATCCAGTTCAGCTTTACCAACATTACCAAGAACCTCTATATTCCCGGCAGCCTTTACCTTGAAACCATCAGCAACACTACCTTTAACAAGAACCGTACCAAGGAAGGTTACATTTCCGCCTGTCTTGAGGTTAACATCACCAGGAACTACATATATAGGTTCAACATTAAGTTTTCCTGAAAGAATCATTACCTGACCATTTATTCCCGCTACTGCGGTCTTTCCATCATCCGATAGTTTAACATTTTTACCAACTTCGAAAACGATATCTTTACCATCTTTTGCGGGAATAAGTCTGCCGGTAACAGTTCTACCTGATTTCCCCTCTTCCAGGAGAACCTTTCTGGCCAAAGCCTGCCCTTCAACAACATTCTTGATAAGATTCTGTTCTTTAAAATCTACTTTACCATTTTTTTCTTTAAGTTTTATTTCTGCCCTGTTTATATCAAAATTATAGATAATAGTTGCATCATTACCGTTTACCGGTTTGGATCCTTCTGCAATAAGCATTGATGTGTCATATACAGGTTGATTTTCCAATTCTCTGATACGACCTTCATCAATTCCATGGATGATATTATTATTTTTGAGAAAATTTATTATATTCTCAAACTCAATATCAGTTCCACCCCTGCCAGGAGTTCTTATTGTTATAAATGCCTTCATCTCAAAATCAGTAATTTCAACCGAAACAACAGGATCTGACGCCGGGTTATATATAAATTCACCAACTTTTACAGAACTTCCATCAGCATTTTTTACAACTTCTGTTACTAAGCGATTATCAATATCTGTAACATTACGGGAATTTAACTTAGCGATAGCCTGCTTTTCCAGTATTTTTTTACCTTTACCTACAGGTGCAAATACTGAGATCAACGCGCCTGCTGATGTAAGGCGAACAATAATTTCACCATCTTTATCTACCTGTTTTTCATCAATTCTCGAAAGATTAAGATCAAAATCATCTTCTTCAGTATCATCTTTTGTCTCAACAACAATCGGGTAGGCAATAATTACACATTTACGCATCCCCATCCCGAAAGAACCCTTTTTCCCTGGATCTCTAATCTCATATTCAAGCTTTTTAACTGACAAACCCAACTCTATTGCTGCCTGTCTTAAAGCATCATCGAGATCCTCCCCTTCTACCTGAATCCATTTCTGATTCCGGTCTTCCTCTGCCTGAGAACGCATATATTCACGTATACTATCAATTTTTACCACTGGGTAACTCCTATTAGAAAATACCCTTTTTTATGTTTGTCAGCTTTGATCTCAAACGCATTATTGCTTTCGTATGCAGCTGACTAATTCTTGATTCAGTGACTTCCAGTATTTTTCCAATTTCCTTCAGAGTAAGGTCCTCATAATAATAAAGGACAAGAACCTTTTTTTCTTTTTCCGGAAGCTCTGTTATTGCCTGTATAATCACTCTTTTTATTTCATCTTTTTCTACAATAATATCCGGATTAAGACTGGAGGGAGATTCTATACTGTCTACTATTGAAACCTTATCGCTATCATCACCTGTGTACCATACATCGTTGAGGGATAAAATTGAAGTTCCGCTGATTTTCATCATAGTCTTCTGAAATTCTTTTGTGGTCATTCTCATCTCATCAGCAATTTCCTGATCACTTGCAGCTCTTCCGAGAGATGATTCAAGGCGGTGTATGGTATCTTCAATCTCTCTTGTTTTCTGTCTGACAGATCGGGGTACCCAGTCTATAGAACGTAATTCGTCGAAAATGGCACCTCTTATCCTGGTAACAGCATATGTCTTAAACTTAACATGTTTATCGGGATCAAATTTTTTAATTGCATCAAATAAACCAAAAACACCGAATCCGACAAGATCATCAAATTCAACGTTATGAGGCATACCCATTGCAACTTTTCCTGCCACATACTTTACCAATGGAGCATATTGCTTAACAAACAGATCCCTGATTCGGGGATCTCTGTTTTCTTTAAAAAGCGTCCAGAGTTCTTCTTCGGATTTATCCTGTAAAAGTTCATCAGCCATCATTATCCTTCCTGATCCTTTTTAACCATGGTTCTAACAGCCCTTACTACCAGTTCAGGATCCTGCTCTTCGCCCATTATATCTAAAGTAACGGCTCCGGCATTACTTGCCCCGTCAACGATATCATCCATATTACCTTCAAATGAATTGGAAAACACCCCCATATCAGGGAGTGTATCAATATTTGCCGGGATCTGATCGTCTTCAGAAATCTCATCAACAAGATTATTTTCTTCTTCAACTCCGACTTTCGAGCCGGTATCGTTCCCGGTACTAACCCCGACTGCCGGGACTTCAACTCCATCATCAATGGAAATATCTATTTTAGTTCCCGCAACAGACAGATTATCAGAATCTGCAGAGTCAATATGCAAGACCCCCGTCTCTGGTTGATCATCCTTGATTTCTATGGAATGATCTTCCTGTATTTCATACAATTCTGGTAAATATTTACGCAGCAAAAGAGATACGCTAAACCCTAAGGCACCAAAAACAACTGCTCCTGATAATGCACGAATCAGCAGAATACCTATACTTACACTTCCTAAAAGACCAAATATCAAAGAAAGCATAAATGCAAGAGCTGCGCTTATAATAATTATTCTCCAGTCTTTCATTACCCTAAAACTCCGTATATAGATTACGACAATAGATAGAAGCCGTCAAGTTAAGTTTATCACAGGCACTTTTATCTACCTACAAGCCTGCTGAGAAACTTTTTCAATCCTCCACCCTCTTTATATTCAACTTTTTCGAGTCGACTTACAATATGTTTAATACAAATTGAGGCCTTGCTGTCCGGGTCAATAATAATAAACGGTTTCTGTTTCAGGATTGCCTGGGAAACCTGAATATCATCATAGACATAACCAAGATAATCCACTTTCAAATTTAGAAACTGACTTGCTATATTGATAACACGTTCTGCAACTTTTTTCCCTTCTGTTACACTTTTCACCCTGTTTACTATCAATTTTATACCAAGATTCATATTTTCTATCTCTGTGGCTATTATCTTAATTATGCCATAAGCATCGGTAATAGCTGTCGGCTCCGGGGTGGTTACAATAACAACATCATCAGCTGCTGCAATAAAGTCAAGAACATTACTTGACACTCCTGCACTGGTATCAATAACTATTATATCCACAGCATCCATACTGGAGATTTCCTCTATAAAGTTTTCTCTTTCCTCATCCGAAAGATTCGCTATCTTGGAAAATCCTGAAGCTCCGGCAACTATTTGAATACCATAATCTGTATTAATTATAATCTCACTCATTTTTTTCTTTTGCCGAATTAAATGATACAGATTAAATTTTGGTATTATACCCATTGCTACATTTACATTAGCAAGACCGAGGTCAGCATCCATTACCAGAACTTTCTTACCAAGCTGAGAATAGGCAATTGCAATGTTAATTGACATATTGGTTTTTCCTACTCCACCTTTGCCACTGGCAACTGCAATTACTCTGGTTTTTGAATTTACGCTGCCAGTCTCGTTCCTTGATCTCATTATTTCCCTAAGTTGTTCAGCCTGATCAGTCATGATACACTCCCCGACATTTGATACCCGGTATTTAAACCTTCAACAGTACGCATAAGCCTTTTTGCAGTAACCCTCTCTATATCCTGAGGAACTACCTGACCATCAGTAAGATAAGTTAAAGATTTATTATTTTCTGAAAGTACACTGATGATATTACCTATACGCATAGTTTCATCAAGTTTTGTTAATATAATAGATTTATAATTAAATGGTTCAAATTGTCTTAAAATTTCTTTAACATCAGAAATTTTCGTAGTTGCACTCATTGCAAGATATACTTCCGAACTGCTTCCACAGGCATCCAGCATCTCACGCATCTCTGCAAGTTTCATATAATCCTTTGGACTCTTGCCAATAGTATCAACCAATATCAAATCGGCATCCTGAAATAAATTTATCTTCTGTTCCAGCTCTTTATAACTCTCCACACATGCTACAGGTATACCCATAATCTCACCATAGGTTTCTATCTGCTTTTTAGCACCTATTCGATAATTATCTATTGTTATCATTCTTACCGATTTAGCATATTTACTTCGTGTAACACTGGAGTGATTTGCTGCCAGCTTTGCTATGGTAGTTGTTTTTCCGACTCCCGTCGGCCCTACCAGTATTACCACTTTTGACAGATTAAAATCCTCTTCATTATTAATACTTATACTTTCTCCTATCCACTCCGAAACCCTGTCTTTTACTAAATTCATATTTTCCAGTTCATCGATAGTAAGACTGCGTTTTAAACGATCAGAAATGGTCTGAATATATGAAAAGGAAAATTCATTATCCGAGAGTATATTCTCTATGGCCTCTATTGAATTATGCTTCTTTTCAACACCGCTAATTGTGGAATCAAAATGATCTTTTAATGACTGTACTTCATTTAGTACATTTTGAAGTGTTTTATCATTTCTGGCTGTTTCCAATATCTTCTTTTTTTCATCTTCTATATGTAATTTCTTTCTTTTATAGTGATCGTCAGAGAGATAACCGCTAATTTCGACGCCCTCTCTGGTAAACATGCCAAGTACTCCGCCGACACGAATGGAACGGCGTGTCAGGATTTTTGCCCGTTCACCATACTTTGCATCTATTTTGTCCCTTGCTTCCCGATAAGTAGAAGCTGTTTCTGTAAAGTATTCCATTTTCTCTCCCTCTATCCTGATGTACTTTTCATTTTACTTTCCAGTAATATCTCACCCACACCCTCTGTAATAATTTCAGATGCTATCTCAGGTACCGATAAAACAATCAGATCAGGCAGATCCCTTACAGTACTTTTTTTCACAAGAATTCTGGCAGCTTCCGAACAGAGTATTATAGGCATATATCCTGCTGTCTGAGCATTATGGACAGCATTTGTCGCTGCGGTAATCCACATTCTATGATCAGCCGGTTCAAGAGCTGCTACCGGACCACCAGCTGTATCAAGTCTTGAATCTATAATCAACTGCTCCAGATCAGGAGCAATTGTCAGAACTTTAAGAACTTTTCCATCATTTGCATATTGAAGACATATTTGTCGTCCAAGAGTTTGCCTAACTTTTTCAATCAGAAAACTTATTTCCTTTGAAACTACACCATAATCAGCCAGAGTTTCAAGGATAGGTATCATATTCCTTATAGAAACCTGTTCTATAAGTAAGCCCTGCAGTACTTTTTGAACTTCCCCAAGAGAAAGAGCCTTTGTTACCTCGTCAACAACAGCAGAATAATCATTTCTTAGAGTATCCAGAATCTTTTTAACTTCCTGTCTGCCCAGCATCTCAAAAGAGTGTTTTTTAATTAATTCTGTCAGATGAGTTGCGATAATTGACGGGGCATCAACTAATGTATAACCCCGACGTTCTGCAAGCTCCCGCTGATCCTCACTAATCCAGAGAGCAGGCAGACCAAAAGCAGGATCTATTGTTTTTTCCCCCTGAATCGGTTCTTCTACAGTTCCGGGGTTAATTGCAAGGAAATGGGCAATACGGATAACACCTTTACCTATAGAAACTCCTGTTATCTTAATACAATACTCACTGGGCTCAAGTCTCATATTGTCAATGATTCTTATTCTGGGAACAACAAGACCAAGTTCCAATGCAGATTCTCTTCTGATTCTTGTAATACGATCTAAAAGTTCTGCACCCTGTTCCTTATCTACCAGAGGGATAAGACCATAACCAAGCTCAAGGGATAATGGATCAAGGGGAACAACAGGTGATACTTCAACAGGTGCTTCCTGGTCGGTATCAACCTCCTCAGAAGGAACCTCCCCTGCATATTTTTTAGCCTCAGTTCGGGAGAGTCTAAACGCAAGCCAGGCTGTAAGAAGGCTCATTGGTATCAGCAAATACCATGGAAATCCAGGAAGGACACCCAGAAGGAAAAGGAAAACAGCTCCAACCCAGTAGACCCTTGATTGCTGGGTAAACTGCTTTGTCATCTCCATTCCAAAAGTTCCGTCTGATATTGCCCTGGTTACAATCAGTCCTGTGGCAGTTGAAATCAATAATGCCGGAAACTGTGTAATTAAACCGTCACCAACACTCAATGAAACATAGGTTGAAAGAGCTGAGTTGATTGATTCACCATGAATAGTGGTTCCAACGATTATTCCACCTATTACATTTATTATCGTAATAAGAATTCCAACTTTTACATTTCCTGAAATAAATTTTGAAGCACCATCCATAGCTCCATAAAAATCAACTTCATTCTGAAGCTCATTTTTTCGATTTGTAGCTTCCTCC
>CBDVAD010000103.1:0-9628 GCA_965371875.1 uncultured bacterium | reverse complement strand
ACCAGAATGAACACAACGCTCATTACTGATAAGATAATAAAGAGTCCAACAATTTGATCTGCAAAACGTATCTGAAATTTCATCTTACTTTGATTCTATTTCAATTGGATAGGTATTGTCAAACCTAATCCTGATTGTGATTAAGAAGAGAGTTGATAATTTCTGAAGTGACAGGATTTGTGCTGTTCCGGACAGATTCTGCAGTACCTGTTTCTATAAGTTTCCCATCCTTCATAATTGTAAGATAATCTGCTATTTCATTTATAAGGTCGGGGGATGAAAAATTTGCAATAATAGTTGCTTCCGTGTCGTGAAGGTCCTGTATTAGCTTTCTCATTTTTTTTGCTACAGAGGGGTCTACAAGTACAAGAGGATTGTCCATATAAATCAATCCCGGAGATGTAATAAGTGCTCTGGCCAGGCTGACCATCTTTCTTTCTCCATTGGAGAGTGCCGCCGGTCTAAGATGGATACTATCAGTATAACCCACTAAATCAAGTATCTCCATTATTCTATCATCATGTGTCTTGTTATTCATTTCAGGAAAGTGAAGTTTCAGGGGCAGACTCATATTCTGATAGACAGATTTATTAGCCCACAGAGCTGCATCCTGAAATACAAAACTACTGTTTTTCCTGAATTCAAGAAGTTTTAACGGAGACATTTTTTTTAGATTTTTATCATCTACCAATATTTTTCCTGAATCAATAGGAATTAAAGCAGCAGCAACTTTAAGAATGGTACTCTTACCGCAGCCTGAGGGGCCAATTATTACAGATGTCTTGCCTTTCGGGAAGTGTGCATCTACATCAGCAAGGATTTTTCGTTCATTTTTGATCAGGGTAATTTCTTTAAGATAAATGTCATACATAAAAGTGCCTCGATATCAGGTATAATAAATAAGTACTATTAGGGCATCAGCAAGAATACACAGTACAAAAGCTGTGCCTACTGCCTTAATAGTCATCTGTGGTATTTCTGTAGAAGATTGTTCTACTTTGAATCCGTAATAGATTGAAACAATTGATATAATGACTCCAAAAACAAGACTTTTTATTATGGAAGAGACAATATCTTCAAGATGAAGATTGTACAGAATTTTATGAAAGTATTCGGCAGCCTGTATTGGATGAATAAACTGGGTAATAAAATAGGAGCCGATCAGACCGAAAAAATTGAAATAGAGGTTAAGAAGCAGTATTGACAGAGTAACTCCGATAAATCTGGGTACAGCAATATAACTTAATGGATTGATACCTGCAGCAATATATGCCTCTATTTCATGGTTAACAACATTACTTCCTATTTCTGTTGTTATGGCTGTACCGGATCTTGCAATAATTATAAATGCACAAAGCATAGGTCCCAGTTCCCTGGTAATTATTGTAATCAGAATTGGGTATATCAGATCTCCCTGACCAAACTGGGGCAGTAGTCCTACACCCTGAATTATAATAACAGCTCCGAGGGCTATCGCAATAAGTGAAATGTTATTTAATGCCTGTACTCCGGTAAAAAGAATCTGCATAGTCAGAACCTTTCTTCCTACCTTTCCATGACGCACAAATCCAACTGTAGCTTTCATAATCTGGAAGAAAAAGCCAAGTCCGTAAAGTACAGCTTTTACATGGTTTATCAACCATCGGCCAAGTTTGCCAAGCATTATACCTCCTATGGTTGCATAGCCGAGCAGGAAGCTTGCTTCCGACCAGGCAGGTTGCATAGCCGAGCAGGAAGCTTGCTTCCGACCAGGCAGGTTGCATAGGCGAGCAGGGACGAAGTCCCGACCAGCCTTATTGGAATAGTAATAGAAAAAAGATCTAACTACAACACTATTAATGAAGGGTATTAGTATATGAAAGAAGGCTGTATGCTATTAGGGCAGTCGACCTCTCCGCTATCTTCCTTTAACAGTCTTCAGCCTAATAGCCAATTCCCATTAAAAGTTCCTCAGGGAGAAATTCATCAGAGATGATACCCAGTTTTGCTGTTTTACCTAACTTAATATAATGTTTATTGTTTCCATGAAAATCTGAACCACCTGTAATCATACATCCCTTTTCTTTTCCGTATTTTAAAAGTCTTTTTGTCATATTCCTTTTTGTGCCTGAATGAACAGCCTCAATACCATCAAGGCCTGATGCCAGCCAATTATCAATTTTCTCTAAAAGTGCATTGAAATTTACTGGTGTATTAAGTGGATGAGCAACTATGGCATATCCTCCGCAACTATGAATAAAATCAATTGCTGCTTCCAGGGAAATAGTTTCTCTGGGAAGATAAAAAGGTTTTCCCCATGTAAGATAATTTGCAAAAGCATCATTCAAATTTTTAACATGTCCTTTGGAAACCATCCATGATGCAAAATGGGGCCGTCCAATAGTTCCTTTCGTAAGCTGTTTTAAATCCTCATAGGTGATATTAAGACCCTGAACATTCATGAGCTCAATTATTTTTGTATTTCTTGCTTTACGATTCTTATTGATTTTCTGGAGAATTGGAGCATTTTCCCAGTTTTTGAGGCCTAACCCCAGAATATGTAATTCCCCGGGTTTATGTTCAACTGATAACTCAATTCCCGGAATAAATTTTACATTTTTATCTTTTGCAGCAGCAGCTCCTTCTTTTAAACCGGATGTTGTATCGTGATCGGTAATGGCTATAGCTTTCATAGAGAGTAATTCTGCGTGCTCCACCAGTTCTGATGGGGAAAGAGTACCGTCAGAGAAATATGAATGTGTGTGTAAATCTATCATAGGAACATAATATAATCAAAATATAAAACGGTAAAGACACACGTAGAGACGCACGGCCGTGCGCCTGTACAGTGTATCATATCTGAGCAAGGAACATACAAAAAAAAGATGATGAGTTCAGTAAACCCTGTCGATAAACAAAAAGCAGGAAGTTGTTGACATAAAAAATTGTGGAAAGTACAATTTGGGGTAAGCAAACAGGAGATACCATGCCTAAGGCCGTCAATTATAAGACCAATTCCATAGTATATTTTAAGGGTGATATTAATGAGAAAATTTATATACTAAATAATGGGCGTGTCAGTTTAAATTATAATGATATTGAAACCGGTCAGGAGATGCATGATTTAATAAAAACCGGTGAGTTCTTCGGTGTTAAATCAGCTATGGGCAAGTATCCAAGAGAGGAAACAGCTGTAGTGCTGCAGGATTCTTCAATGATAGCTTTTTCAGTTTCTGAATTTGAACAGATAGTGTTACAGAATACACGTATTATGATAAAGATGCTGAAGGTTTTTTCAAATCAGCTTAGGAGAATACACAAGCAGGTAAGAAACCTGTTGAGAAGCGGTAATGATGTAACTGACCCTGAAACAGGTTTATTTAACATCGGTAAGTACTATTTAAAAGTTCGTAAACAGAAACAGGCTGTTTATGCTTTAAGACGGTATTTAACCTATTATCCATCCGGTAAATTTTCCTCTGAAGCATCGAGGCTCCTCGAATCAGTTGAGAGTGGTTCATTACCTTCTGTGAGTATTTCACCCGCAAGCAGCTCCCGTGTACCTGGAAGTGATCTTTCTGATGTTGCAAAATCCTATTACAACGCTGTAAGTCTGTTCAGCCAGGAAAAATTTAAAGAAGCTCTTTCTGAATTCCAAAAAATAATTGAACAGGGTTCAGATGGAGAATATGAAGCAAAAGCCAGATATGAAATAGGCCGTTGTCATTTTAATCTTCAAAAATATGATTTATGTATCAAACATTTTACTTCTCTTATACAAAAATATCCAAAGCACCCTGATATAGTTGATGCTCTCTACTATGTAGGTAAGAGTTACGAAGGAATGGGAAATACAGATAAGGCTGCAGGATTTCTGAAAAAGGTTATTGCAATGGCAAAAGATGAAGCCCCTATTATGCGCAAGGCAAAAAAAGCTCTGAAGGGATTGGGGGGTAGATAATTATGGCTCTTGATCTTTCTATGTTTAACAGATTTGCAGTTAATTTTCAGGCAGGAGATATTATTTTTTGTGAACATGAACCGGGAGATAATTTTTATCTCATTCAATCCGGACGTGTTCAGATTGTCAAAATAATTGATGATCTGGAGAAGATTATTGATATACTTCAACCTGGAGAACTTTTTGGCGAAATGGCAATCCTTGAAGAAGCGCCCCGATCTGCGTCTGCTGTAGCTTTGGATACTGTAAAAGCACTGGAATTTAATCGTGAAAACTTTGAGATCCTTATGAAGGGTACCCCTCAGATAGCCCTGAAACTGCTTAAACTTTTTACAAAACGTATATATGATCAAAAACGCAGGTTTTTAATACTCACACTGGATGATCCTCAAGCGAAAATTGCAGATGTCTTTCTTATGCTTTCAGAAACACAGCCAGTTAACGATGACAGCAAAAATGCACGGACCTTTATGACTACAGTTGAAGATATTGCCCACTGGGCAGGTGTTTCTCCGAGTGAAAGTAAGCGTATTCTTAATCAGTTTGCCAGTCAGAGGCGTCTTGAGATATTTCCTGATAAAATAATTGTACAGAATATCAATGACTTTGCACGTTTTGTCAGTTCCAAACGTCGTTCACAGGTTTCAGAATAAAAAATGATGTAAGGGCAGTAACAAGGATTTGCTATGCAAACCCTTGTGGCTGCCCCTACTAGTCTAATCAATCTTTCTGAGTATAAGGGTTGAATTATGTCCGCCGAATCCAAATGAGTTCGACATGGCAACCTTTACCTCTTTTTCTACTACTTCTGTATTAATACAGGTAAGAGGAATTTCAGGGTCAAGATTATCAATATTGATATTTGCCGGAATTTTACCTTCCTTAATTGCCATGGCACAGATTATTGCCTCCAGTCCGGCTGTTGCACCAAGAAGGTGTCCATGAAGTGATTTGGTTGAGCCCACATATACATTATCCTGTTTTCCTTTAAGAAGCTTATAGACAGCTTTACTTTCTGCTATATCTCCAACAGGAGTAGATGTTCCATGTGTATTTATGTAGTCAATATCTTCACTTGTAAGACCGGCCTGACTCAGGGCCATCTCCATAGAAAGTAATGCACCGCCGCCTTCCGGATCGGGAGCAACAAAGTCATAGGCATCACCTGACATCCCTATAGATGCAACCTCACAAATTATATTGGCTTCTCTTGCTTTTGCATGATCATAATCTTCCAGAACTAGAATACTGGCACCTTCACTCATAACAAAGCCGTCTCTGTCTTTGTCGAAAGGTCTTGAGGCTGCTTTTGGATCGTCATTTCTTTTAGATATTGCACGCATGTTTGAGAACCCTGCCATTGCAAGTTCCACAACTGTACCTTCGGTACCCCCTGCAAACATTACATCGGCCATACCCGCTTTTATGAGCATCATAGCTATACCAATCCCATGGTTAGCGGTTGCACAGGCAGTCTGGGTACTTAAGTTAGGACCACGAAAGCCGTAAAGCATACTGATATAACCGGCAGCTATATTTCCTATTGACATTGGTATATAGAAAGGGCTGACTCTTCTGGCGCCTTTATTGACAAGTGCAATTGCATTATCAGACTGGACTTTCAAACCACCAATACCGCTTCCTATTGAGATTCCAATTCTATCCGGATTCTTTTTAATATCGAGGCCTGAGGACTCAACAGCTTCTTTCATACCTGCAACAGCATAATGTACAAAAAGGTCTGCTCTTTTTGCAGATTTTAACTGTTCTTCAGTATAGTACTGTTTATAATCAAAATCTTTAATTTCTCCTGCAATCTTTGTTGGTATATTGGATGGATCAAAGTGTGTAATTGGACCGATACCTGATTCTCCGGCAAGTACCTTTTTCCATGTATCAGCTACATTCATACCAAGGGGGTTTACTGTACCCATGCCAGTCAGAACTACTCTTTTTTCTTCCATTTTTTATCCTTCTGTTTTAATTTTATTAAAGAACTATAACATTGATCCATTATTATCTCTTCCAGAATTATCCATATTACTTGTGCAATTGTCTGAATGTGTGTGCACTTGAAAACTATTCCTATTATAGTTTATAGTCATTATTAGATGAAGCTTCTTTTTTTTATCAGTAATATCGAACTTAATGAATCAAATAAGGGAGATTTACACCCTCACAGTCACTCACAGCATGAAATGATCTTTTGCTATGATGGGGAATCTGATTATATTAATGCAGGGGATTTGTTGTTTTATCCGGCAGGTCAGGAGCATAAACTAAGTTGTGTTCCCGGGAAAACTCTTAAATTAAGACAGATCTATTTCGATGAGGAACTTTTCTCCTCTTCTGTACATATGGAGAAAGATGGTCTTTTTGTTCTTGGTCAGATTAAGCTGTACCTGAAGTTCAATAATAGTGTAAGTCTTTCAAAAATAGGTTCAGAAAGAGTAGGGAAACTATTTGAGAGTATGGAATGGGAATTTAAAAATCGTTATCATGGATATTCCTGGACCATACGTTTGAAACTGATTGAACTTCTTGTTACTCTTATGCGTGACAGGGAATTTATTATACCAATCAGAAAGGAAATTGCGAAACCACTTTCAAACAGTCATATTCAGGATGTTCTCTTTTATATAAATACCAACTATATGAACAGCATCACTATAGATACAGTCCTTAAATTCTGTCCCTTAAGCCGCAGCCATTTTCATGCACTTTTTAAGCAGGAAACCGGAACAACCTTCGTCCAGTATTTGAATGAAGTTCGCTGTCATAAAGCTGGAGAGCTGTTGGCTACTACCAGTGAGTCTATTTTGAATATATCTTTACAATGCGGATTCAATAATTTAAGTCATTTTGGACACACTTTTAATACTGTTACAGGACACTCCCCAGGTAATTATCGTCGAGCGGCTGCTTCTTCGGGTTAATTTAATAATTGTTTACCAGTCTTTCTCCATCCTTGTTATTACATTCTTTACAGTGCCTGCAAAGGGTCCGGGACTTTCCATTTTTATCGAGCAGAGAGCCGCTGCGTAGTGAACTGATTCTTCCGGATCATGGTAAAGTCTCCATGTAAGATAAGCTGCAAAGGTTGTATCTCCGCGTCCTGTTCTGCCTGAAAGGTTCGATGGTGTAAATGGAGCACTGTAAATCTTTCCATCTACAAGCACTATCACTTCAGTATTGTGTGTAACCTGCTTCCTTTATCTCTGAATTTTAACAATCCATTTTACCTTAAACATTTATAGGTATAGATCAAGCAACTTAATGCTTATCCTATTATTTATATAGATATTTTATAACATGAAAGCTGCCTTAATAAAAAGAAAAATCCAATATACTCTGATATGTTGTTTTTATTTAGCAGCTCTCATTGTATAATAAGACCAACTTGTTTAACTGGTTTAAATTGCAGGTTAATTTTAGATCATAATTATATTGGGGAAAATAATTAATGGGAAATAATTCCAAACACAGACTAAAACAAAAAGATCTTGTAATGAATATTTTTGGATTTTTTTCTGAGGAATATGAAAGGAATTCCACTGGATCTATATGGGACATTACCATACCTATCAATAGGATTATAAAAAATCTTGAAGAGAAATGTGATGTAAGTTATAAGAGTGATCTCTGGGTTTGGCAGCAGCTTAAACGTTATGAAGAGGAATTGGGTGTAAAACTGTTTAAGAAAGTAAAATCTGATAAAAATGAAAAAGAATTTTCTCTTTCAATGAATTATCCTTATATAAATTTTTTCCAGAAGCAGCATCTTTATGTAAATGAAAAAATAAAAGTAGCTAATGGTGTTTTTGATAAAATCCAGGAGCATGTACGTAAATATGGTAACAAGGAACCTGTTAAAATATTTCTTGGAGCGGGCACCCTTTGTTATCATCTGTCGACAATATTTGCACAACGGTCATGGCAAAATAAAACAAAGTATTCCATTCATACCAATAATCTGGGTGCTCTTAGTCAGTTGATCGCTCCTGGTATAAATCATGCCAATATTCAGATTTCTATTCCGGAAGGACAGGTTGACTCTGTTACATACACGATCATAGGTGAAAATAACGATTTTTATACATCAACCAGCTTTGATTTTATAATCCAGGGTACAAGCTTTATACATGAAGGCGATCTTTTTATTGAATCTCTGCAGGAGAATGAGAGAAAAGAGGCTGTTCTAATCAATTCCAATGGTCAAAAAATACTTGCTTTAACAACTCATGAATTTTCCTCCAAAACTCTGGCTGGATCGTCTGCCTATGGTAAAATTACCGATTATGATTATGTTATAGTTCCAAAAAAAAATCTTGCCTCTGCTAAAAAGAAGCAACATGAAATGCTTTTCGAAGAATCCAAAAAATATTTAACTCCGGAAATCATTAACTGGAACTATGAAATTTACAGAGTCAATGACTAAAATATTTTTTGCTGCTCTTTATTCTCCTGAACACTGCTTGGTAAACATATTTAACTTAATAAACAAAAATTACCTAACTTCACATTAAAGATAATAAACAGAAGTTTAACAAAATTTGTTAATTATATTTCTCTGGGATATAATTCATCAAAATCTAGGAGGAATTAGATGAAAAAAATTAGTTTATTTTTGATGGTAATCATGATTGTACTTCCTGTACTGGTGTTTGCAGTGGGAACTCCCGAAGATGATGGTCCTGTCACCCTGACAATTGCCGGCCGTGATGGTGCCTATGGTGATGCCATGCAGCTGGCGGCAGATGAGTATTCAAAACTCAATCCGGATGTTTCTTTTGAGATCCTGAAACTTTCAGGAAGCAGTTTGTTTGAAAAATCTGTCATTGATATGAAAAGTGGTGTTGGTACTTATGATCTTGTACTCATAGATGATCCAAATGCAACACAAATACAAAATGCCGGATGGCTTACTGATCTGGGTAAAATGTATAAGGAAAAGGGAATTTCTCTGGATGCAGATTTTATTCCCACTCTCACTAAACTGGGAAGATATCCCTATGGTGATGCAGGTACACTGTACTCTTTGCCTCATGTTGGAAATGTTGAGCTTTTTGCCTACAGAAAGGATCTTCTTGATAAATATAACCTCTCTGCCCCTGATACCTGGGACAATGTAATGGCTGCTGCTAAAACATTGGCAAAAAATGAAACCGATATATATCCAGTCCTTTTCAGGGGATCAAAGGGGAACCCGATTGTAACAGGTTTTCTGCCTCTGTTCTGGTCTTTCGGAGGTAAAGTTCTGGTTGACGGTAAGCCGGCCATGGATAGTCCTGCAGCTCTTAAAGCCCTGGAGTTCTTTCTGGAACTCGCCAAATATGCACCAGAAGGTGTGGCAATGTATCAGTCTGCACAGGTGAAGGATGCTATATACTCCGGTAGAGGGGCAATGGCGATCGAAGTGTGGCCCGGATGGATTAAGGACCTGGATAATCCTGATGTCTCTGCAGTTGTCGGAAAGGTTGTTGTAACAAAGCACCCTGCACAGGTAGACAAATCTTCTCCAATGATCGGTGTCTGGTTGGCCGGTATACCCGAAGCTTCTAAAAATAAGTCAGCAGCATTTGATTTTCTTCAGTTTCTGACCAGTGCAGATATGCAGGAAAAGATGGCGGATGCAACTGGTATTCCTCCAACAAGAACAAGTGTACATGAAGTACCTGCTCTTGTTGC
>CBDVAD010000102.1:0-9639 GCA_965371875.1 uncultured bacterium | reverse complement strand
TACAATATGATCCCCTCAGTAGGATTGCAAGAAATGCAGATCTGGTTCTTCAAAGCAGATGTAAAAATTACTCAGAGGAAACCCTTTATAGATTATTATATGAAAAAAGAGAACTAATCGATGGATGGGATAAAAATATGTCAATTTTATCTGTTAAGGATTGGCCTTTTTTTACCAGAAAGAGAATAGCTCATATAAATAGATTTGAAAATAGGGCTGGTGAGTTTAGTTCTGTTAGAACTGAGATCATAGAAAAAATAAAAGAGAATGGCTATATATGTTCTAAAGATGTTAATAGAAATAAGAAAATTGATTGGTCCTGGGCTCCTACAGATATTGGAAGGGCCGCATTGGAAAGTATGTATCACTGCGGAGAATTATCAATACATCATAAAAAAGGAACTCGTAAATATTACGGCTTAACAGAAAATCTACTTCCTGCTCAAATAATTAATGAGCCGGACCCAAATATGACATTAGATAGTTATTATGAATGGTATGTAAAAAGGAGAATTGGTGCTGTCGGATTGTTGTGGAATAGATCGGGGGATGCCTGGCTTGGCAGTCATTTAAAAAAAGAAGAACGATCCCAGGCAATAAACAACCTATTGGATAAAAATGAAATTATTGAAGCAAAAATAGCTGATTTAGATGAGGTATTCTATTTGCCTAAGAAAGCATTATTTGTATTGGAAGATAAAGAAAAATACAACGAGGCATCCTTGATTGCCCCCCTGGATAATCTTATCTGGGATAGAAAATTGATATCCGGGATATTTAATTTTAAGTACAAATGGGAGGTGTATACTCCTGTAAAAGAAAGAAAATATGGATATTACATACTTCCGGTAATATACAATGATAGATTTGTTGGTCGTTGTGAACCAATTATAGATCGGAAAAATAGAGAATTATTAATACAGAATTGGTGGTGGGAAAAAGATTTAAAAATAAATCAGGATATGACAGATGCCCTAATCAGATGTTTTACAGATTTTGCTAAATTCCTTAATGCCCGCAAAATATCAATTTCCAGTACTCTGGCTAAAGATGAATTTAAATGGCTGGAGGATTGTACATAGTTGCAGTAGTGAGTCTCTCCAATCTTGACAGTCGCTAATTTTATAAGTACATTGTACATATGAATCAGCTTAGATTTGAATGGGATAGTAAGAAAGATAAGATAAATACTAAAAAACATGGTGTGTCTTTTGAAGAAGCTCGAACAGTATTTTATGATGAGTATGCTATTCAATTTTTTGATCCCGATCATTCTGAAGGTGAAGATCGCTTTCTTCTTCTTGGGATGAGCTTTAAATTAAAGACACTGGTGGTTTGTCATTGCTTTAGACAAGAGGAAACAGTTGTTAGAATTATCTCGGCTAGAAAAGCAGATAAAGATGAAGAGCAAGCATATTGGAGTAAAAGAAAATGAAAGAACATTATGATTTTTCAAAGATGAAAGGGAAAAAAAATCCCTACATCAAATACCTTAAACAACCTGTCACTATGCGACTTGATCGTGATTCTGTTGATTATTTTAAGTCATTGGCAGAAGAGACAGGTATTCCATATCAAACCCTGATTAATTTATATCTTCGTGATTGTGCCATTCATCATCGTAAGTTACAGATGGAATGGGCATCATAGAAAATATTATATAATGAAAAAAATGATGCCGAATTTAATGGTGAAAGATGTGAAAGAGCTCTCAGCGACCTGGTATGGTATGAATGAGTTTTATATTTATGATAATAATGGATATGTTTTGGAATTTGCTGAGCAGAAAGTATAACCATGGATAAATCAAAAAATGAGCAGGTGCAAAAGTTTCTGGAAGATATCTCTATGATCGAACCGGAGAAGTTTGAAATTTTGGAGAAGCTGCGTAAGATTGTATTTTCAAATTATCCAAAGACAAATGAGAGGATGATGTATGGAGGCATTATGTTTTCTCTTGAGGCCGATTTCGGTGGATTGTTTGTAAGGGAAACCCATATTTCTTTTGAGTTTGGCTTTGGTGTATATATGAATGATCCACATAATATTTTAGAAGGGTCCAGTAAGCTCCGCCGTCATATAAAGATTAGATCTCTGGCTGATATTGAAGATAAAAAAGTAGATTTCTTTGTTAAGCAGGATCTTTATGCTACTCAATAGCCGGAACTTCAGAAAACCGGTTATCATCATCCGGACCATAAAATTGATACTGGTGGTTCCAGGCTAAACTATTTCTTCTCCATGCAGCCTCGTAATGTTTTTTCTGTTTTTTGGAGCTGCTTAGTTATAAGTTCCTTCGCTTTCTCAGGATCTTTGGACCGTATAGCTTCATACATATTTCTGTGAGACTGTTTAATCTCTTTCTGAGAAAAAACCTTATAACCTGTTTTCTTGAAGCTTTCAAAAATTAGATCTATCAGAACATTGTAAAATGAAATCAGAATATCATTCTTGCCACAGTCGATAATGGTTTTGTGAAATGCCACATCAAAGGTATTATATAAATCCTGATCCTTTGCTAAAGCCGCTTCATCAAGGCTTTTAACTATACCTTCCAATTTCTGAAGGTCCTCATCGGTTCTGTTAACTGCTACAGATTCAATCATAGCTGTTTCGATTATTTTCCTGACTTCGACAAGATTCATAAGAAGCTCATCAGTGTAAGACGTGAATTTAAAAGAGGTGGTAAGAGTTTCAATAAAATTGCTATATACTTTGTCGATAACAAAAGCACCTTTCCCATGCAAAATCTCAAGGAATCCCCGGGTCTGCAGAATCTTGAAAGCTCCTCGGATACTTCTGGAACTTACACCCAGGTCCATAGATAGTTTCCTTTCCGAAGGGAGTTTATCCCCAGGTTTAAGATTATTTTCTGCAATATAACTCAGGATTATTTCGCTCACCTGCTCGGGGAGCCGCGTTTTACCAGTGATTTTGAGATCTTCAGACATTTTTTGTATGGACTCCATATATATACCCCTTAAACGATATTATACCTGCATTTATTCTACTTACAAGATAGCAGATAATATAATATATTACTCTTCTCAAATATCGAATGAATTGACTGTAAATTCCTATTTTTTGAACAAAAATATACATACTCTATTATGCTAAATGAATTTCTATATCTTTTCAAGTGTTGACATATGACATAAGTAAGTTTATGATTATATTGCTTACTTATTGAAGTTATATATGGAGGGTTTAAGTGTGAAGAAGTTTTTAAACAAACCGGAAGATTTTGTTGATGAGATGCTGGAAGGTATTATATATGCGCATTCAGACAAACTGAAATCTGTCAATAATAATAACAGATGTCTTGTGCGAGCGGACTCACCAGTTAAAGGAAAGGTAGCGCTGGCAACTGGAGGAGGATCAGGTCATTTACCGCTGTTTCTGGGCTATACAGGCAAGGGACTGCTAAATGGAACTTCGGTTGGCGGTATCTTTCAAAGTCCAAGTGCTGAACAAATGCTACAAGTAACAAAAGCAATTGATGGCGGCAAAGGTGTCCTGTATATCTATGGGAACTACGGTGGTGATATCATGAACTTTGATATGGCGGCCGAGATGGCTGGCATGGAAGGAATCCGTGTAGAGTCTTATGTAGCTGGAGAGGATGTGGCCAGTGCACCCAAGGGCGAGGAACATAAACGGAGAGGGGTAGCCGGTATATTCTATGTGTACAAATGTGCCGGCGCCATGGCTGAAAAAGGTGCCGATCTGGACGAAGTTAAGCGTATTGCTGAGAAAGCTGGCAATGCAGTCAGAACTATCGGTGTGGCACTGTCACCTGTTATTATACCGGAAATCGGAAAACCCAGCTTTACCATTGAGGATGGAAAGATGGAAATTGGGATGGGGATTCACGGAGAACCAGGCATACGAAGAGGCGATCTGCTGAATGCAGATAGGGTTGTAGATGAACTGATGGAAAAGATATTGAATGATATTGATCTTTCCGGAGGTGATGAAGTCTCTATTCTTATGAACGGTCTTGGATCCACCCCCCAGGAGGAATTGTATGTTTGCTTCCGCAGAGTTGCTGAGATTCTAAAACAGCGTAATGTGAAACTGTTTAAAGTCTATGTCGGTGAATATGCAACAAGTCTTGAAATGACAGGATTTTCGATTTCATTATTGAAACTTGATGACGAATTGAAGCAACTTCTGGTAGTTCCTGCGGATACTCCGTTTTTCCAACAGCATGAGGTGGTCTTATGATTACACTTCAGATTGCAAAAAAGATTTTAAAATCAATAAAAGATATTATGGCAGAAAATAGAGATATACTTATTGAGCTTGATTCCCGGATGGGTGATGGAGATCTCGGCCTGACCATGACATCTGCTTTTAATGCGGCCTGGGAACAGTCAAAGGAAAGCGATGATACTGATATTGGAATGTTTTTTGCCAAAGCTGGTATGATCATTGCAAGGACGGCTCCTTCTACAATGGGTACTTTGGTGGGTACAGGTTTCATGAGAGGAGGAAAAGCCGTTTCAGGCAGCAAGGAAATGGATGCTGAATCTCTGCGTCTTTTCTTCAGAGCTTTTGCTGTAGGACTGATGGAAAGAGGAAAGGTCAAACCTGGAGAAAAAACAGTAGTTGATGTGTTCGAACCGGTAGCTACTACTTTGGAACAAACAGAAGGTGATGATTTAGGAAAGCTCCTGAGTAAAGCAGTAGAAGCCGCTGAAGAGGGTGTCAAAATGACTAAATTGATGAAAGCCCAGCATGGACGGGCAGCTTATTATCAGGAGCAATCTGTGGGGCAGCAGGATCCAGGGGCTACTGCCGGATGGCTCATTATCCAGGGATTTTACAATGGATATGTTATTTGATTCTATGGTCTGCGTGTATCAAAATAATTTATTGAATTAACTGTTGACATATGTCATAACTAGTGTTAGTATGTTAGAAACTATTATCAAAGGAGACATTATGAAGATTTCAAGAATTGTTGTTTTGTTGCTGATCCTGCTTATGGTATCAGGTCCTTCAGTGTTTGCAGGAGGTCAGAAGGATGCTGATGCTTCCTACCCTGCAAGAGATATAACAGTCATCATTCCTCATGGAGCCGGTGGCGGAACCGACACAACTACCAGAGTACTGGCCAAGGTGATCGAAAAGTATGTCGATGTATCCCTGGTTTGTGAAAACCGAACCGGCGGTGGTGGTGCTGTAGGTATGGGTTCTTTGTCAGCATCAGATAATGATGGTTATACTATTGGTGTCCCTACCGTAGAAGTATCAATGCTTTCTCATCTGGGCAGGGCACCTTTTACTATCGAAGACTTTGCACCCGTCGCATTGATTACCAATATCCCTTCAGTTATTGCCGTCCATTCCAATAGTCCCTTCAAGACTTTTGGAGATCTGATTGACTATGCCAGAAAGAATCCTGGAGAGATAAAAGCTGGTAACTCAGGAATTGGTGCCATCTGGCATTTTGTTGCACTTGGAATTGCTGATGCCTCCGGGGTAGAATTTACACATGTTCCTTTTGACGGCGGCGCCCCGGCAGCCACTGCTTTGTTAGGTGAGCATATCGATCTCATAACCATTGGTCAGAGTGAAGTATATCCCTTCTATGAATCCGGGGATTTTAGAGCATTAGCTGTTACCTCCGAAAACCAACTGTCTAATTATCCTGGAGTCCCAACTCTGAAAGAACTCGGTGTAGATCTTCCTGCACTTGGAGGATGGCAGTCATGGGCTTTTCCGGCTGGCACGGATCCTGAAATAGTAAGATATATGTCTGAACTGATTGAAAAGGCCATTAATGATGAAGAGTTTCAGGCTTACCTTAGCAAAACCGGGTTGACAAACGACTTTCTATCGCCTCAAGACACTGTGGCATATTGGAAAGCTCAAAACAATTTTTTCAAAGATCTTATTGAAAAATTAGATATGTAACAAATTATATACCTGGGGCTGAAAAAGCCTCAGGTATTAATCTCTGTATGCAAAGGTCTTGTTGAAAAATTAGATATGTAGCAAATTATATACCTGGGGCTGAAAAAGTCTAAGGTATTAATCTCTGTATGCAAACTGTGGAGCCAAGCCTATGAAAACGAACCTGATTATTACTAATATCCTGGCTGTAATTGGGGTTTATGTTGTCTATACGATGTCCCGTCTACCCGAAATCCGTGGAGGGCAGGGTGGTGTTGGTCCCGGTTACTTTCCAACGATGCTTGGGATTCTGATGTTTCTTCTGGCAACTACTCAAACTGTCAGTATCATTATGAATGAAAGAAGAAAGACAAAATCTATTGAAGAAACGGACGATCTGAAGGCTGTTTTAAAAAACTCATACCGGATGATTATACTACTTCCAACCATTGTTATATATATCCTTCTGTTCAAAGTTGTCGGCTTTCCCATTTTAACGTTCCTGATAGTTTTTTCTATGGGCTGGCTACTCGATTCAAAGCACAAACGATTCAAATTACTTTTTTCGCTCGGATTTACATTAGGCACATGGATTATTTTCAAGAACCTTCTTGGTATTCCACTACCTACTGGAATTCTTTCAGTATTTTTCTAGATTCATCCAGGAGATATGTATGATATTAGAAATATTGCAACAGATATTTAATTTTGAGACTCTGATTTTTATGTTCCTGGGGATCGCTGGTGGAATGGCGATAGGAGCCCTGCCGGGACTTACTGCAACTATGGGCGTTGCCATTCTTGTGCCATTCACTTTTTCCATGCCGACAGTACCATCGCTTCTAATGCTGATTGGTATTTATGTCGGTGCCATTCAGGGCGGAAGCATTCCCGCTATTATGATCAGGACCCCAGGAACTCCTGCAGCTGCCGCCACATCCTTTGACGGTTATCCTCTTGCCATGTCGGGACAGGCTGATAAAGCTCTGTCTATCGCGCTTTTTGCGTCTTTTATTGGAGGTCTGATCGGCACCTTTATCCTTGCAGTCGCCTCTCCTGTGATTTCGCGTTTTGCCCTTAAATTTGGTCCGGCCGAATATGCCGCCTTCGGAATATTCGCTCTGACAATAATCGTTAGTATTTCCGGGAAATCCCTCATTAAGGGATTTATCGTTGCCGTCTTCGGTCTGCTGCTTTCTTCGATAGGGATGGACCCCATCAGCGGAGTCATGCGGTTTACATTTGGTTCCCTCCAGCTAATGGATGGATTATCTTTTATTCCGGTTATGATTGGGCTTTTTGCTATTTCCGAAGTCTTTGACGGATTTCAGAAGATCGCGCAGGTAAAACAAATTAAATTTGATGTTAAGAGGTTGCTTCCCAGACTGAGTGAATTAAAAGAAATCTGGGTGACCCTGATTCGTTCCAGTATTATTGGATCCTTTATAGGATCACTTCCTGGTGCTGGCGGAGATATTGCCGCCTTTGTCAGTTATAATGAAGCAAAAAGAGTTTCCAAACATCCCGAAAACTTCGGCAAAGGTGAAATAAACGGAATTGCCGCTGCAGAAAGCTCTAACAATGCCGTATGCGAAGGTGCAATGATACCTCTGTTGACTCTGGGAATTCCCGGAGATTCTGTGACAGCTGTATTGATTGGAGCCTTCCTTATCAAAGGTATCCAGCCTGGTCCCATGCTCTATGCTAAAGACCCCCTGCTGGTTAAAACAATCATTATCGGATTTCTTATAGCAAATATCTTTAATTATCTGATTGCTCTCGTAGGAGCCAGGTTTTTTGCCAAACTGGTATCCATAAAACGATGCTACCTCCTTCCGGCGATTCTGATGCTTTGTATTGTGGGCAGCTATGGAATAAGAAATTCAATTTTTGATATCTTTATCATGTTTCTTTTCGGAGTGATTGGATTTGTTTTTCAGAAAAAAGATTATCCCCTTGGGCCTATTGTATTATCATTAATACTTGGACCACTTATAGAAGGAAATTTTAGAAGAGCCCTTATTCTGTCATCCAATGATCCGGCAATTTTCATAACCAGACCTATCAGTCTGACCTTTATCATTCTTGCTGTAATGTCGGTAGTGACAACACTCTGGATCAGGAAGAAAAAATCTCCAAAAACTAATTCATAATAAATTTCCATAAGGAGTACTATTAATGAACAAACAGCTAGGTGGAATTATCCCCGCTCTCATTACTCCATTCAGCGTCGATGGTGGAATTGACTACAGTTCCTATGAGAAAATCGTAGAGAATATGTCTAAGTCTGGTGTTCAGGGTTATTTTACCAGTGGAACCACTGGAGAAGGTCCCTATCAGTTATCTGAGGAAAAACTACGGTTGATAAAAATAACTAAAGAAATATCTGCCGGTCGTCAATATATCTGTGCAGCAGCTATACAGCCCTCTACCTACCAGGTACTGAAGGAGATTGATGTTCTTGCAAAGGCAGAACCTGATTATATAGTAGCTGTACCACCTTTCTATTTTAAGCATGACCAGCCAACTGTTATCGATCACTACCGGCAGATTACCGAGAATACAGATATTCCGGTGATTGTATATGATATTCCACAGCATACACATACAGAAGTTCTCTATGAAACCAGAAAGGAACTAGCCGGAATGCCTGGTATTGTCGGATTGAAAGATAGTACCGGCGCTTTTGCAGTGTTTGCAAGAGGTCTTTTAGAGGAAGGATATGGAGATTTTAAATGGATTCAGGGTTGGGACAATATGTATGCACCATCGGCGCTATTGGGTGCACATGGATATGTCTCTGGACTGAGCAATATTTCAACTGAACCTTTTGTAAAAATGTATGAAGCTTCTCTTATAAATGACAGTAGTATGGTTTTGGAAATGCAGAAAGAAATCAACAGGTTGTTTGAGATAATCACCACTACTGGAGGTAAAGTCATTCCATCTATAAAATATGCCCTCTATCTTCAGGGGAAATGTGAACCATTCCTCAGGCAGGTAAAGAATCCTTTGAATATGAAAGAAAAAGAGTCTATTAAATCTATATTAGGGGATTTACAACTGATCTGAAGAAATAGCTGCTTATCTTGAAGTCTGTCTTGAGTATGCATATTTATATTGACATGTGTAACCACTATCGTTACAATCTAATATAGAATGATCAAAAAATTTAATCATAAAGGAATGGAAAAATTCTTTAAAACACGAAGCCAAAAATGAATACATCCGAACCATAGTAATAAACTTGCCAGGATTCTCGATAGACTGGATGCCTCTACAGAAGCCAGGGATATGAATTTACCTGGATATAGGCTTCACCCATGGAAGGGAAGCAGTTCTTTATGGTCAGTAGATGGCAACGGAAATTGGAGAGTCGTCTTTAAAATTGAAGATGGACATGCATACGTTGTAGATTATGTAGATCCTCATTAGGAGATATTATGAAAAGAAAACCAACACATCCCGGAGTGGTTCTTAAAGAAGATATATTAGAACCTTTAGGCCTTTCTATTACACAGGCTGCAGAATATCTGGATATTTCCAGAAAAACACTCTCAGCAATAATAAATGAGAGACAGGCAGTAACTTCAAATATTGCCATGAGGATTGGACTCGCTACCAGGACTTCTCCTCAGTCCTGGTTAAACATGCAGGATAAACTTAATCTATGGAAAGAAGAAAATAAAGATTACAATATTATTCCTTTTCCACAGACCGCAGAAGAACTCATGGAGA
>CBDVAD010000101.1:0-9650 GCA_965371875.1 uncultured bacterium | reverse complement strand
GGTATTAGTGTCACTCTTCATTCTCTCAATTTTTTCCTGTCAATCTCTTGGAGAAGAACAAGTTAAGACTTCAAACACCAGTAACCCACTTAGGGTTCTATTTGTTGGAAATGCTCTAACTTACAGCTGGGATTTACAATTACAAGTAGAGACTCTCGCTCTGGATTTAGGTGCTGAACCAAAGGTAGAGGCTGAAGCGATCAAAGCAGCTGGAGTGGGCCTTTTATGGCATCTATCGCCTGAATATTCAGATACGCTGGACATTATCAGAACAGGAGGGTTTAATTTTGTTGTAATACAGGAAATGCCTCAGGAGCTTCTTAAAGACCCTGAAGGATTTATCAAAGATGCTATAGCATTGGCGAATGAGGTAAAAGCTGTAGAAGCGGAGGTTGTTTTCTGCGAAACCTGGGCTTTTGACCCAAAAGGAACAACAGTGAAATTAACAAAAATATATGAAAAATCATGGTCAGGCGGGAATCCAGAGGAAATGCAGGCCCGAATCAGAGAAGCATATACTCGGGCAACTTCAGAAGCTGGTGGCCAGATGGCTCGTGTTGGTGATGCATGGGAAATAGTCCTGACCGAGCATCCGGAAATCGAACTTTACAGTTCAGATGGTGCAATATCCAGTGAATGCGGCAGCTATCTCGCAGCGTGTGTTTTTGTTAATGTCTTAACAAATCTTGATCCCCGTGATGCAAAATGGAGACCTGAAGGGGTTAGTAAGAAGGAGGCAATTGTACTCCGCGCTGCAGCATGGGAAGTTGGGAATAAACTATAATTAAAGCAATACTGGACTTTTTCAGGGAGTACCTGTTTTAAACAGAAATTAGATTCCAATTAAAATACTCCTGTACAGGTTTGATGTATACTACTCCCCTCCTTTCCCGTAAAAACCAGGTGGTTTTTTATTTATCCATGGGTGCGCTCTTTCAAGCTGAGCTGCTAATCTGAATAACAAAGCCTCCGCACCAGCTGTACCGGCAAATTGAACACCGATAGGAAGGTCTTCAGCATTCCAGTAAAGGGGAACTGACATTGCCGGCTGCCCTGTAATATTCTGTGTTCTGGTGAATGCAACAAATGATGTCGCATTTAAGATCCATCTATTGGGATTATCCGGATCATATGAAAATGCTCCAAGTTCTGTGGGGGGGATTCTCATTACGGGAGACAGAAGAATATCCCATTTACCAGCCTGATACCATTGTGCTATTTTTCTTGAAAACAGCTGCAGACGTTCCCATGATACAAGATAATCAGCTCCTGTAATCCGGAGAGATGATTGATAGAGATCCCAGGTAGCAGGTTCAAGCATTTCTTCAGTGATTTTTTTATTAAGTTTTTTTTCCCAGTATGAAACAGCATGTCCGACATAACATGAGAAAATTTTAATAAAAGTCTGAGGCAAGTCCGAAAATGCTAACTGTGACTGGGAAACCTCTTCAACATTATGCCCAAGATTTTCACATAAAGCAGCGGCTTCTCTGACAGCAACTTCACAATCAGTATGCAGTTTGCGTTCTTCATTCCAGCCTTCCGGTACTTCAGTTAGAAATCCTATTTTCAATTTTTCAGGATCTTTTCCGATCTCTTCCAGATATTTTCCGTCAAATTTTGGTGCATAATAAGGAACCCCTATATCCGGTCCGGATGTAATATCAAGAAGTGCGGCAGAATCACGAACACTGCGGGTAAGCCCGTGCTCACAGACAATTCCGCCGGCAATATCACCGAAAACCGGTCCCAGTGGATTACGAGCTCTTGAGGGTTTCAGTCCAAACAACCCGCAGCAGGAAGCCGGTATCCTGAGAGATCCTCCCCCATCACTACCATGAGCCAGGGGAACCATACCTGAAGCAACAGCGGCTGACGACCCACCGCTTGAACCACCTGGTGTATATCCGATTTTCCATGGGTTTTGTGTTGGCCCGAATAATTCAGGTTCAGTGGTAGGCATAACCCCGAATTCTGATGTATTTGTTTTACCGATTATGATCACACCGGCATTCCGCAAGCGTTTTATTAATTCAGAATCAATATCTGATATATACCCCCTTACAGCTCTGGAACCATCATTGAATGGGGTCCCATTGCAGTCAACAAGTAAATCTTTAACAAGAAAAGGAATCCCGTACAGCGGACTTCTGTTGTTGTCTTTTCCGGAAGAATCTGAGTCAAGGATCAATGCCCTTTTACGGGCATTGTCATACAGTTTGTGGACTACAGCATTGAGTTCAGGATTAAGTTGTTCGATTACATCAATAGAAGAATCAACCACTTCAACAGAACTAATCTCTCCACTTTTAATCAAATTTGAAAGAGCAATTCCATCATAAAAAGAAAAATTTAACATTTTCATCTCCTGCCCCGACAATAAGCAGTGAAAATCAGGAAATATGGCATGGGGACATTTTTTATTTAATAAGTAAGTATAAACCCGTACATTGAGGTGAGTCAAGAATTGACTTTACTCTATGAAAAACTATTACTCACTGATGATTATAAGGTTACTTCAGTCAGAGAATATCTTGATAATCTGATTGATGATATTATCAATATGTTTTCTGAAAGTATTAAAATTACTGTGGAAAAACAAATTGATGATTTCCAACTCGATCCAAAACGACTGGTGCCTGTTGGGATTATTGTAAACGAGCTTCTTACAAATATTATGAAGTATGCATTTACAGATAGGGTCTCAGGCTTACTGAAGATTGTAGTAAAAGAAAACCATGGGAAAGTATCCCTTACTATACAGGACAATGGAAGGGGATTACCTGAAGGATTTGATATTTCTGAATCGAAGAGTTTTGGTCTGATGCTTGTTAAGATGCTCAGTGAACAGTTGGATGGAACATTTACAATTGATAACCATACTGGGACAAGGAGTACTTTGAAGTTTAGTGTTTAGGTTTTTCATTACTGCCAGTTAAGATATTTATAACATTGAAGCAAAAACCCAATTTACCCTGTACTAACTATTATGAACACTCCCGATCCCTTACGAAACATCGCAAAAGAGTATTTTGACCCCTTGAGTGTTATCGCGAAAGAACACTTTGGGATTAAGTATCTCTTCCCCTACCAGCGGCTTGTAATAAGCAATATTCTGGAAGCAGCCGGAGCAGAAGGATTTGTACACAAATCTGAAAAAAATCCTGTAACTGGAAAATATGGAATCTATGACACAAGACCAAACCAGATTGTAATTCTTCCCACAGGAGCAGGTAAATCACTCTGCTTCATGCTTCCTGCAGTGCTTCTTACAGGACTTACAATAGTAGTGTTTCCCTTGCTCTCCCTTATTGCAGACCAGGCAAGAAGGCTTATTGAAGCAAGAATAAATCCGGGAATACTCAGAGGAGGCCAAAGCAAAGAAGAAAGGGACAAACTCTGGCAGAATATTGAGAACGGATCAGTTAAGTTTATCCTCACAAACCCGGAAACAATACTAAAATCTAATATGCTATTAAAACTAAAAAGTTTTACTGTTTCACATATTGTTATTGATGAAACTCACACAGTATCCGAATGGGGAGACAGTTTCAGACCTGTTTATCTGGAGTTAAGCAAACTTACCTGTGGATTTGAAGATTTAGAAACCCAACCAGTAGTTACTGCTTTTACTGCTACAGCATCTGATAAGATTTTAGAAAGAGTAAAGGAGATTGTATTCCCTGGGAAATCTCCTGAACTTATTGCAGCAAACCCGGACCGGCCGAATATCAGCTATAAAGTAATTCACACAATTTCAAAAAACAGACAGTTGGTGAAACTACTAACCTCAACAGGAGAGGGTGCGTATGGTTACCCTGTACTAATCTTTTCCAGAAGCAGATCCGGTGCAGAATTGACAGCGCACATGTTGAAGGAACAAACAGGAAGAGATAATATTTTTTTCTATCATGCCGGTCTTGATCGGGAGGAGAAAAAGAAAATAGAGGAGTGGTTTTTTGATTCAGACGATGGGATATTGATTTCAACTTGTGCTTACGGAATGGGTGTAGACAAAAAAAATATTCGAACAGTTATCCATATGGAACCCCCATTGACTGTTGAGGCATATCTTCAGGAATCAGGAAGAGCAGGAAGGGACAGAGAACAGGCAAACGCTGTACTACTGGTATCACAAGAGGATATTCCGAACAACCGTTCTGAAAATAGTAAAAAAGATACACTAATGAGTAATCTAAGATACAGAGACTTTATTACGGCTGTCACAGATAATAATAAATGTAGAAGGGATTCTCTTCTAAGTCTGCTGGGTGCAAAATCTGACAGCTGTTTTGGATGTGATGTTTGCGATAAAACTATTCAATCAAAGATTATTGGTCAAACTGAAATTCTAAAATTAATAAAAAGATGCAACCGAAAGCTTACAATCAGAGAAGCTGCATTAACGTTGGCAGGCAGCAGATATACGGATGTGTTTGAGAAAAAACTATTTACCCTGAGAGGGTATGGGTCACTGTCAGAGTGGTCCATAGATAATATAAAAGATGCAATCCATCAGCTGGAAGCAGAGGGTATTATTAAAATTCCAACCAGGGGATTTTACAGAAACAGACTTAGGTTGCATGGCCGAGCAGTAAGCGAAGCGCACGACCAGGCTTAGTTATTCTTCTTCCACTCCTCAAAAGCATTCTTATCCTTTTCAAGCCAAAGATTGAAATCCCCTTCGACAATACCGTCCCAGGTTTCCCAGGGACTGTCTTTTTTAAGGAGATAATTTTCACTTTTTGCAGCAGCAGCTTCAACAATTTTCCCTTCATGGAATTCTCCTGAGTAGTTTGTACCATCAGTCCAGTAGTAGGTTCCTTTGCCTTCAAAGGTACCTGCAATAAAACTCCCCTCATACTTGTCACCATTATTCATTAGAAGAGTGCCCTGCCCTTCCGGTTCACCATTTACAATTTCTCCTGAGTATTTGCCTCTGGAAAACTGAGCATCATTAACAACTCTCTTTTTATTATCTGTATCAGTGCCTGGATTGCTGGAATCCGAGGTTCTACTGTCAGAAATTATTCTAACTGCACTATGGTATCTGCTCTGCCAGTATCTGGCAGAGAGACTTGTTATTGTTACACCTCGATTTGGACCATTGGATATTGAATGTAAAATTGAGTTCTGTCCAATATAGATGGCTACATGTGTAATTCCAGAGGAAGAACCTGTAGCAAAAAAGATAAGATCACCGGAAACAATAGAGGACCGTCTTACAGGCTCCCCAAAATCTGCCATGCTACGTGAAACCCGTGGTAAACCAGGGACAAATTTTTTATAAAGATATGTAATAAAACCACTGCAGTCAAAACCGGAGGGTGTAGTACCTCCTGTTCTATAAGAGGTTCCAACCAGGGTTTGTCCCGGCTGGATTATCTCTTTATAAATATCCAGAGAAAAGATTCCGGATACAACTACTATTGCAAAAATTTGAATGAATATGATTTTTTTCATAACCATATTATATCTCAAATATCAGGATAAACAAAGTTATCAGGACAAAAGGATCTCATCATTTTCAAAATCTTTATTACGAATATTATGAAACTTCTCAATCAGTAACTCTACTGTAAGATTTTTCTTTTCCTCACCTTTCACATCCAGAATAATATCACCTTTATCCATCATCAGAAGTCTGTTGCCGTATTTGATAGCATGATTCATATTATGGGTAATCATCATTGTTGTCAGACCATACTCATCTATATATTTAACAGTAAGATCCAGAATTATCTGTGCATTTTTAGGGTCCAGGGCAGCAGTATGTTCATCCAGTAAAATAAGATCCGGTCTGGAGAGAACCATCATCAATAAAGTCATTGCCTGGCGCTGCCCGCCGGAGAGCAACCCTACATTATCCTTAAGCCGGTGTTCAAGACCCATATCCAGTGGTTTAAGCTGTTCTTTAAAGAACTCCCGCTTTTTATTGGTAAGGCTCCGCCTTAAACCCTTAAATCCCTTTGTCAGGGCAATAATCATATTGTCTTCAATTGTCATCTGTGCTGCTGTGCCCAGGGTAGTATTTTGGAAAATCCGGCCTACATTCCTTGCCCGTTTATATTCCGGGACTTTTGTAACATCTTTTCCGTTGATAAAAATATCACCCCGGGTAGGAAATAAGTTTCCGGAGATAAGGTTGAACAATGTTGTTTTTCCAGCTCCATTACTACCAATTATAGTAATAAAATCACCTGTTTCCACCTTAAGATTAGTATTGCCGATCGCCTTGTTCTCGTTAACAGTACCTTCACTGAAAATCTTAGTAACGTTTTTGACCTCAACCATATTAACTGACCCTCTTTTTTGCTTTGGAGATTACAAGGGAAAGAATAATTAGAATTCCTGTAATCAGCTTTAAATCATTGGGCGTCATATTAATATAGTATCCATAATAGCGGCCAAAATACATTATCCCTTTAAACAGGATCGCTCCAAGAAGAACCCTAAGGGTAAGCATCGATATTTTACTGGAATGAAAAAGAAACTCACCTATCATTACCGAAGCAAGACCGGTTATTACAATACCTATTCCCATATTTACATCTGCAAATCCCAGATACTGGGCTGCAAAGGCTCCGGACAATGCTACAAGCCCGTTTGAAAGACCCACTCCGATAATCTTCAGTACTTCAGGGTTTACACCCTGGGTTATCACCATCTGTTCATTACCACCCATGGCTCCAAGGGTCAAACCCAGATCAGTATGAAAGAACAGATCCAGCAGAGACTTAAAAATAAGTACTATAATAAGAAAAAGTAGAAGGACTGCAATGCCCTCGGGTAATATGCCTTCTGTCAAAGCTGTTACCTTGGTTATCATTGTTTCTGTTTTTAATAGAGGTATATTTGCCCTGTTACTAAGTATTCTGATATTGATAGAATAGAGCATGGTCATCGTAAGAATACCAGCAAGAAGATTTGGAACCTTCAGCTTGTTGTGAATTATAGCAGTAACTGAGCCGGCTGCTACACCGGCTGCAAAAACTACTAAGAGGGCAAAAAACGGATTGATATTATTTACCAGCATCACTGCCATAATTGAGGCACCCAGGGGGAATGACCCGTCAACTGTAAGATCCGGAAAATTCAGAACCCGAAAGGTAATAAATACCCCCAGTACCATCAGACCGTAAACAAGGCCCTCTACAAGTATTCCTTCAATCATTATTTGTTAGCTATCTCCAGAAGATCTGCAGGAATAGTAATTCCAAGCTTCGCTGCAACATCTACATTTATTACAAGATTGATATCAGAAGGATCTGTCATAAAAACAGTCGGCATATCTTCAGTCGATTTCCCATTAAGAATATCAGCCACGACTCTGCCTGTTGCCCGTCCTACTTTATAGTAATCAAAACCCCATGCAATAAGAACATCACTGCCTTCTGTGGAACTTGGATCTGCTGACATAATAGGAACGCCGGCTTTCATAGCTACATCTGCAAGTGACGCCAATGCAGAAACTACAGTATTGTCTGTACTGACATAAATACCATCTACTTTATTTATTATAGCCTGAGCAGCCTGCTTAACTTCAGAAGAATTAGTTACTGTAGATGCTACAAACTCAATTCCAAGCTCTGCACATGCTTTTTCTGCCATTTCTGCAAGAATTACTGCATTAGCTTCTCCGGAAGAATAGATATGACCAAGACTCTTTAATCCTGTAATTCTCTGAAGCATCATAATCTGTTCTTTTACAGGAGTTAAATCTGATACACCCGCAATACCTTTTTCTCCTTTATCAAAAGAGTCAATCATACCCGCAGCAACAGGATCTGTAACAGCAGAATATACAACCGGAATATCTTTTAAACCATTGATAAGCGCCTGTGCAGTAGGTGTTGCAATACCAACCGCCACTGCTACTCCGGAACTCTTAAACTTTGTAGCTATGGATGCTGCAGTTGTAACCTCTCCATTCGCATTCTGCAGATCGTATTCAATATCTGTAAATCCCTGATCTGCCAGTTCATCCTGTATACCCTGTTCAACTGCATCCAATGCCGGATGAGCAACAATTTTTGAAATTCCAATAACTGTCTTATCATCTTTCTGTCCTGCTGCAGATACAGCCATTGCAAATGCAATAAAAAGTACAAATACTATTAAACCAATTTTCTTCATATAAAACTCCTGTGTTTCTATTGATAGAATCATAAAGTATAGATTTTTTCATATTTGGTCAAGACCCTACTTTCATCTCTTTTTTACTATTTTTTATTAAACATGAATTCGGAGAACTAGGCAGGAAATACAATCTTAAAATATGTGCCGGGGTCAGGCTCCAGACTGATAGTACCTCTGACCTGTGCAACAAGAGTATTAACTAATTGGAAGCCCAGAGAATCAGACCTCTTAAAGTCTATATTATCAGGAAGCCCCATCCCGCTATCTGATACTTCTATTACAATTTCATTCCTGGTATTATCCCGGGCAGAAATATTGAGAGAACCTTCCGCCCCTTCAGGAAATGCATACTTAAGAGTGTTTGTTACTAATTCTGTAAGAATAAGACCAATGGGAACCATATTATTAATATCAATAAATAACTCTTTAATTTCTAAATTTAATACAATACCCCTGGAATGACCATCATACATGTCAAACAGGTAATCTGTTAAATGCTCAGTATACTCTTTAATATCAAGATTCATGAAATTTTCGGAATTAAAGAGAGTTTCATGTATCAGGGCCATAGACTCAATCCTTCCTGCACTGACTGAAAGAGCATTCAAGGTGGTACTATCAGTTAATAAGCCTGATTGAAGATTCAAAAGACTGGAAATAACCTGAAGGTTATTTTTTACCCTGTGGTGGACTTCCTGTAAAAGAATAACTTTCTCGGCCAGGGACTCTTTTATTCTGGATTCAGTCTTTTTTCTTCTGGCTACTTCAGCAGAAAGCTTAGATGTCCTCTCCTCTACTCTTAATTCAAGTTCATTATGAGCTTTCCGGAGTCGGTTTTCTACAAGCTCCTTCTCTTTCACTTCTTCCTGTATTTTTTGAAACAGCTTTGCATTTTTCAAGGCAGTTGCAACATATGTCACAAAGGTTTCAGTTAGCTCCAGATTATCCTTAGTAAATAACTTCTTCATCTGAGAAAGAATAACACCTCCGAGTACTTCATCACCAACAATCAGAGGAGATACAATAAGATGCTCATCTGTTTCTACAGGAGTACCGGGAATCTGGAAAGCGCTGTCAGAGGCCTCTGGATCATTTATGATAAGTCCTCTTCTCTTTTTAATTGCCAGCCCTGTAAGGCAGGAATCTATATCCAGCTGGGTTGCCATTATCTCCTTACTATACTTATCATCCAGAGAGACAACAGGTGTGAGTGTATGATTATCAGGCCCAAGAAGATAAATTGTAAAATCATCTACTCTCAAAAGCTCCTTAGCTACCGAACTAATCCGGGTAAGAACATGTTCTAAATCAAGACTTTCAGTCAAATAATGGGCTGCTCTCAGAAGTTTTTTCTGCTGATAATCCTTTTCGCTGAGAATCTTCTCAACTGCCTTTCGTTCAGCTATCTCCTTCTTAAGTTCAACATTTTCAAGTTTATGTATTTTAGCTTCATTCCGTTGACTTTCCACCTCATATATATTCTGAATATTATTAAGTTTTCTATCAAAAGC
>CBDVAD010000100.1:0-9652 GCA_965371875.1 uncultured bacterium | reverse complement strand
GATGGAGAAAGATATGAAAAGTCGATTGTATTCATTTGCAGCAGCAGTTTAATATTCTGATTTAGTGAAGAAATAATTCTGTTATCCAGAATAGTTTCAACTTCCCTGATCTTCCTGCTATACTCTTTACTTAATAATTCTTTTAAGGATTTTCCAAGAGGAATTACTATTTCATTATAGAAGTAACTCTCTTTCTTTTGAAAAATCTCCCTGAATCCATCGATTATTTTCAGATCTCTTGCAAAAAGGGGCCTGTTCCACTGTAATGAGTTTATAAAAAGGTATCCGAACCCTTCCTGTACAGAACTTGAAATTATCAGATTCCCGGCATCTATCAGATCTAAAAAAGAAATATTATCCTCTGCAGCCTTAAGTCCTGCTTGTGCAGCACCGGGAATTAGTCCTGAATTAAAACAGATGTCAACCAGGTCCGAGTATCCTTTTTCAGTTTCTGAAACACCCGGAAGGGTTACAAGTAGATTTACGGGCGTTCTGCTGCACCGGGCCAGCAGTCCAGCCTCAAGAATATTTTTTCTTCTTATAGTTCTAACAGGATAGATTATAAGGGGAGCTCCCTTAATATACGAGGAAGAAGATCTTGAAAGTACTTTTTCTATTCTCCTTCCAGTCTCCTTCCTCCATTCTCCTTTCTCCCTTTCCAACGGTTCAACAGGATTGTTCAGGAGAAAAACCATCTCTTCCGGTATCCCTGCTGCAGTTAAAAACTCTCTGTCTCTGCCGTTAATCGTTACATATTTTATATTGGAAGAAACAGGATAGAGAGGCATTGTTACATGCGTGTGCAGTGCTTCCAGATTCAGGTATCTTGCAGCTTCCGGAAAATCATGAATATGCAGAACAATATGTTGTTCATGTATGTGTTCTGCTATTTGCAGGACAGCTTCTGTGAAAAAAGGATTTTTACCAATATGGTAATTATGAATCCACCACAGGTCTCCTTTAAATCTATTTAAGAGAGTATCTGTCAGTATACCTGGATCAGGGTAGTTATCCATGTCGGAAATGTATCCAAGTTCCGGTATAGTAACACTATCCACATCTGCATTGGATATAAAACTTTTTATGCCGTCTCTAATCTCAGATACAACTTTACCAGAGTTATCAGACTTTCCCGAAACAAGGGTAATTCCGTCTATTCCCGGGATATACCTTAGTGCAGCGATAGCAGCTGATTTTATTACCTGAGTAACCCCTCCGGGCAGCAGATGATAATGAAATACTATTAGTCGCACGGAGTGGTTTGTCTTCCCCAAATATCTTCTACTAAGCCCATTAGTTTGTTTTGCAGGACTGTGTAGGAATAATGTATCAGGCTAAGCTCGTAATTTTTATCTGTTATCCTTTTAATTTCTGCAGGATTATCTAATAGATTATTTGTTTCATCGACTGTAGATTGAGAGATGAAATTATCCATTTCAATAGCTTCAAATCCTTTAGGTTTAATATCAAAGGAGTAGATAGAATAGTTGTTTACCAGTATTGGTTTTCTAAAATAGACAGCTTCCAGAAAAGCATTTCCGAAACCCTCCTGAAGAGATGGATATGATACCAGGTCTGCATGGGGATAGACATCCTGGAGACTGTATATTTTCTCTCCGTTTTCTGTATATCCTCTTGAATCAGCGATTCTATCATCGATAAAAAGGGCCCGGATCTTCAGGAGTTTAGCAAACTCCTTTACTCTCTGTTCATACTCGTAGCCCTCATCTCCGGACGCATGAGTTATTGCCAGAACTGCCTTCCTGTTCAGCCTTGCAACAAGCTCAATTGCATGCTCGATTCCTTTTCTCTGAACAACCCTGGTTGGTTGCAGGACAAGAAGTTCATCATCATCGATATTGAATGATTCTCGTACATCGGCATTGAACTCGTCAATTGGAGGTTGTGGATTTTCAAAGTTCATTACGTTTGGTATTAATGTCGATGATATTCCTGTTCTAAGTCCAAGCTGATGCCGTGCGGAAGAATTTATTACAACATGCCGGATCGAATTCAGGTGTGGGGGGTAGTTTGCTCCAAGATAATCCCAGATACAGTTTCTTAAAAATCTTTTGCGCTCCCAATAGAAGTCGTGGTGGTGAGCTATTGTTGGAATATTTGTTTCGGCAATTACCTCTGTTAGTGCCATAGCCAGGGGTATGTTAAGAGGGATAGTAAGAGTATTTTGTGGTACCAGCATATCCAGATTAAACTTTTCGATGAACTCGTATATTTTATCCTTGAGCAAATCTTTGAAGATGTGCATGTCCTGAGAGAGCTTTCGTGGTCGGGTATCTCCATTATTAAAGGCCTGTTTGTATAAACGTAACGCTTCAGGATGCTTAAAATGTGCCTCTTCTACTTTAAATGATACTTCAGGATCAGTATCCAGCTCTCCAGCCATATAAAAGCTTTTAAAACCAAATCGGTCAAAAATTTCTGCCCATTTTTTTGTTTCAAGGGAAACTCCGTCTGTTCCTGATATTCTAAATGAAATAAAGCCAACGTTTTTTCTGTCCATATTGTGCCCTTTTTCTAAGATTGAGAATTAGTACTGATTCTATTTTAGTGTAAAAGCGTCAAAGGTCAAGAAAAACTGGATTTTTTATTGATTTTTATCTATTCTGGAAATTATGACAGATAAAAAAAAGCTTCTATGGACAGAAAAGTCGCAAAATATACTCCACGACTGCAGGATATTCAAACTAAACCAGGTGGATAAGATCTCACCTGATGGTAAACCCGGCAGTTTCTATCTTCTTGATTCACCTGACTGGATTACTGTAATTCCTCTTATTACTGATAAAAATGGAACAGAATGTTTTCTTATAGTGGAGCAGTACAGGCATGGAAGTGAAAAGGTCACTTTAGAATTTCCAGCCGGAATGATAGATCCGGGGGAACCTCCTGAAGATGCAGCGGTCAGGGAACTTCTTGAGGAAACAGGATATCTGGCAGGAGAGATTATAGAGATTGGCGCAGTATGCCCTAATCCTGCATTTATGAACAATATCAGTTATACCTTTGTCGCCCGTGATCTTGAGCTTACAGGTGAACAGGATCTTGATGAGCATGAGTATATCCACTTCCATCTGATTCCTGTTACTGAGGTTCTGGAGAAGATGGGTACAGGAAGATATTCAAATGGTGTAATGATGACGGCATTAGCCTATTATCATAGATGGATGTAGGCTATAACTTTTTCATCATAACAGTAAAAAACTGAATCATTTTACCAAAATTTTCAAGACTGATGGATTCATTAACCCCGTGTATCATCTTCAGATCTTCCGGTGTCAGCATCATAGGGCTAAGACGGTAGATATTATCTGTAATTCCTTCATAATGTCGTGAATCAGTAGCTGCTGTTACCAAAAATGGTGCGGTCACCGCTTCAGGATATACTGTGCCTACAGCTTCCTTAATCAGTCTATATCCATGACCATTGATATCCGATTCCCTTACTGGATTTGAAACGTAGTTTTTATCAAGGAAACTAATTTCTACGCCCGGGTCTCTGACAACATGTTTTATCCTTCCAAGAACTTTTTTTGTGCTGTCTCCCGGAATAATTCTAATATTAACAATAGCTTCTGCTCTGTCCGGCAATATGTTGTCTTTAGCACTGCCTTTCATTACTGTTGCAGCCTGGGTTGTTCTAACCATTGCAGCAGTTGCAGGTGATTTTTTAAATATCAGTTTTACAACTCCACGAAAAAGCCATAGATTGCTTAAAACAACAGCAGTTAAAAACCTGGTATGTGGAATAAGGGCTTTAAGGAAATGTGACACTGTCCCGGATAGAGATGTTGGGAATGGATGAGCCTCTATCCTGCTCACTGCCCTGGCAACCAGTCCTGATGCAGTATGCTTCGGGGGCATGGAAGCGTGGCCTCCTGTTCCGGAAGCAGATAGAAGAATATTTGCAAATCCTTTTTCTGCAATTCCAATTGGTGCCAGCTGCTTAGTTGTCATAGATATCATATCTTTTGCAATTATTGACCCTTCATCCATTACCCATTCAAAATGGACCCCTTTTCCCTTTAAGAAATTTACCGTTTTTAGAGCCCCTTCAAGGCCCATAATCTCCTCATCTCCGCCGAAAGCAAAGTATACTGTTTTTTCCGGTTGAAATCCTTCAGCTAAAAGTAATTCTGCTGATTCCATAATAGCAACCAGGGAATTTTTAGTATCCAGAGTTCCCCGACCCCAGAGTATCCCGTCTTCAATATCTCCGCTGAATGGATCATGTTTCCATCCTTCAGTCTGAACCGGAACAACATCAAAGTGGGCCATAAAAAGTACTGGTTTTGTATTGCTGTTTTTACCTTTCCATTTAAAGATATAGGCAAAATCATTAAGAGCTGTTTTTTCCATATGTTTGTGTGCCAATGGAAAATTCTCTTCCAGATAACTGTTAAACTTCCTGTGTTCATTCATATCAATAAGGCTTCTGTCACCAAATGAAACAGTTTTCAGCTGAATAACTCTGACCAGCTTTTCTATAGAGTCTTTCGAAAGAGGGGCCTCAATACTTTTTGAGCTTTGATCTTTTACCTGTGAATTTCTAAAATAGAGTGTACGTCCAATTAATGTAAGTGCAAGAAATAAAATTAGAAGTAGAACAATACTTGCTGCTGTCATTTTTACATTCCCATTTCCATTATCATCTGAAATATACTCATAATATCTTCTGCAGGAATATTTGTACTACTGTGTACGCCCCCATCTTTAAAACCTGAGAACCCTGACATTCCAAATGAAATATTATTCAGTAACAGCAGTTCTTCCAATCCCTGAATTCCTCCCAAAGATTTTATTATTCGGGATAGTGAAAAATTCCATATCAGATTGGCATTATCCGGAGATGAACTTACCCATTCTTTCATGGGAGCGTCTGCAGAAATCAGTTTTTTAATGCCTTCGATTCCATGAGGACCAATATAGGAATACACTTTTTTATCTGAAATATGGTACCAGAATTCCATATTATTAAGGAAGTTTATTACTGGTTCCATTTCACTGGAGCTGTTTTCAGATTTGGTTTTCCTGTCCTGCAGTTGATATGTTATTCTAAAAACGGGAGAAATTTCATTGGTATTAAGTTCTTCCATAGTTATATGGAGAGAAAAATCCAGATTTGCATAGAGACTATCCATGATATTATTTATTTTTTGATCTGAATAATACTTTCTGAATTCCCTTAAGTATCCCTCCGGATCAGTAAGATCGGCAACCATGCTCAGAGTTATTTCAAAGGGAAAACCATTATCACTCATACTCTTTTGGGATGAGTTATTTTTCTTTATATCTGTTTCCTGGGTAATGGTGGGAATAAAATCTATTGAGAATGCACCGCCATTTCCCATATAATCTGAAAACATTCCCATATTTCTTTTTAATTCTGACATAATTGGGTCATTTTCACTGGAAGGAAACAGGTAATCCAGTATTTTCTCCAGTATAACTTTTTGGTCGATCGAATTCATTGAATAAAGACTCTGCAAGAAACCTTCTTCCGGTAGATACGAGCTCCATTCTTTAATATCATTGACACTTTGAAAGGAGTTTATAATAGTTTCTATTTTATCACTAAAAAAAAGATCGCTTTTAAAGGTTATGCCCTTCCTGTTAAGTGTAATATTGGAGAAAAGTACTTCCAGTTGACTGAATAGATGAAAATAACCTTCGATTATCCTGGCTGCAAAATCCGAATCACTGGAGTCCTGATATTCTAATTTTTTTACAAACTCTGACATATTAACATCAAGGGATTCCATAAGGCCATTTATATCAAGGTAAATACTAAGTGAATCATTGCTATAAGAATCCATATGTGATAGATTGCTGATATTATTTGAGGGGAAGTTTTTCTTTAGATCTTCTGAAGAGAAAAGTACAAAGTAATTCATATAGGTTGTATACCAGGTATCGTCCCCTTCCGGTTTGTTTTTTATTAAATCCAATATATTCATGGAAGTATTTATTGGAATAAACAGTATGAAATCTAAATCATCTTTTTCTGCATACTTTTTTGTGGAGGGGAGAATCGCAAAACCAACTGATTTTGAAAGGTTAAGATATTCCAGGGATAAATCAGTTCCTTCAGATATCAGAAGCATACTGATAAAATCCTGCAGCGGTATTCCCCCCATCATCTCATTCAAACCGGTAGCGATGAGAAAACTATCAATACTCTCCATAAAATTTTCCGGATTTGATATGTGAAAATACATGAGTGCATCTTCAGGAACAAGAGTATCAATGTCCGGTGTTATTTCGAAACTGGCACTGGACCAGGCTAAAAATGGTATTGTCAGTAATAGTATTATTATAATGAAACCGATTTTATTTTTCATGGATCCTCCTTATAATTAAAAACATAATAACAGAAAAACACAGCAAAACCAAACCCTGTTTTAAAAATTGTATAATCTACTTTTTCTGTTTTTTTGCCCAAAGAAATAATTTAACAGCCACCCTGACCGGATATCCTCCATAGACTAAAAACCAGCCCAGAGTCGCAAAGCGTTCCTTCCATTCCGGTCTCATCTGGAGAGGGTAACTGAAATTCTTTGAACCTGAAGGATCGTATATAAATAACGCACCAAGTAGAAGGATGAAAACCAGGGCAAATAATTCCCCTACGACTATATTTCTGACTTTTTTACTCAAATTATACCTCTTCAAAATAATATAATCATATTTGTATAGATAATCCAATATTAGTCATTATAGGGTAGGGTCGAAAATAATTAGCCTTTTATTAAACTATTATTGCATAATTATTATTTTCATTTACAATAGTAGTTATGGAAATAACCTTCTCAATTAAAGAACTGCTTCTCTATCTGGTGGCCCTGTTCTCAATTTTCAGTCCCTTTGCAGTTATAGGACCATACACCGCACTTACAAAGGACTTCAGTCCAGGTGTACGGAATAAGATTGCCTTCAGGGTAGGCCTTTTTACAGTTATAAATCTTATCCTTATAGCCTGGCTTGGAGATTTTATTTTACAGGTTCTTGGTATATCCCTGGCTGCACTAAGATGTGCAGGTGGACTGGTACTTATTATGGCATCACTTCCCATGATAAGTAAGGGTGGTTCTCCCAGGCGTAAGGTTGACCATAGTCTGGTTAATCAGGATGAGGGCTGGCAGTCGATTATTGTTACACCCCTTATCTTTCCCATCACTATGGGAGCCGGAACGATTGCACTTATTGTGACCCAGGCGAGTCAGGCTGTGAGTATTGGGGACAGGCTTGCATTAAATGTTGTGATTCTGATTCATGGATTACTGGTGTTTACCACATACTTTTTCTCTGGTCCTGTTCTTAAAAAAATAGGAACCCAGGGGAATGATGTTATTACCAGAATTGGCGGTATAATACTTCTTAGTCTTGCATTTATGATCTTTACTGCAGGATTAAAAGAACTACTCCCCGGGTTAGGATAAATTCTTTTTTATTCTATTATTATTCCCTTGCGAAATTGATTTTGGTCAGCGATAATTACTATGTAGGCCAATAAATAAGAGGTAAAATGTGATGAAAACAAAAAAAGTACACAGTCTGGCAGGAAGAGTAATATGGTTGATTGTAATACCTGCTGTAGCTATTCCAATGATTCTGATGGTCTATTTTTTGTTTTATTCCTTTAAAGACGCAATTTCCGACACTGTTTATTCCGATCTTGAGAGTCTGGTAGAAATAAATACTGCATTTGCTGAAAAATTACTGGAGAGCGGTGAAAACAGGGAAGAGCTTCTAAATGAGTTGAGACCTCTTTATAACTCCCAGATTATTATTGGAGAAACAGGGTTTATTTTCTGTGTAGATCTAAGTGGTAATCTTGTTGTTCATAAAAAAGTAGAAGGGGAAAACTGGAAAGATAAAGGTTTTATATCTCATATTATAGATCAGAAAAATGGATTTCATAGATATATATCTCCAAAGACCGGAACCTATAAACTGGCTGCTTTCCGGCAATTGCCGGGAACCGATATTATAATTGTTGCCAGTGCTTTTGAGGCGGACTTCCTTCAGAAACCGACCAGGCAGATAATTCTTATAAGCATAGTTATTCTCGGACTAAGTATGCTGCTGGGAATTTTGTACTCTGTAATTTTTATTCGTGCTGTAATATCCAATCCACTTAAGAAAATAGTATCAAATACAATGGAGTTAACAACAAATTCCGATCTCACTATCCAATTTAATGACAAACGCAAGACCAATGATGAAATTAAAGTCCTTTTTGAGGGGCTCAACAATTTTGTTGCCAGTCTTAGTGAGATTGTAAGAACTATAAAAAAATCTACTGTAAATACACTTGACCGGAAGAATATGATGGTAGAAAAGACACATTTAATGACTAATTCCATCACTGATATTCTACATCTTCTTGAGGATGAAGAGCAAATTATTGGTGAGATCTATAAGATGGTAGGGACCTGCGGGGTTGGTACCGGTAGTATAAATAAAAGGATAGATGATCTTTCGAATATAATCAGTGAACAGGTTTCTATGGTTGAAGAGTCTTCAGCAGCTATTAATCAGATGCTTGCTTCTGTAGCAAGTGTAGCTTCAATTACGGCTGATCAGAATGAAATTGCAGAGTCACTTATAAAGGCATCTGATGAAGGATTCAGAAAAATAACTGAATCTGCAGTTATTGCCAGGGATATTTCAGACTCTGTTGATGATATAAAGGAAACAACCAAGGTTATCTCTGCTATTGCAGCTCAGACTAACCTTCTTGCAATGAATGCCGCCATTGAGGCAGCTCATGCGGGAGATGCAGGCAGGGGTTTTGCTGTAGTCTCAGATGAAATCAGAAAACTGGCAGAATCGTCGAATAAAAATTCGAAACAAATTTCCGATACAATTAAGGCAGTTATTGAAAAAATCAGTCTTAATACAGAAATGAGTCAGGATACAGTTAGTGTATTTAAGAAAATAAACAGAGATGTTGGTACCATTGGTGAGAGAGTCCAGGAAACTGCGAGAAGTATGGAAGAGATGAAAATTGGAGGGGATCAAATAGTTATAGCAGTTTCCAGGCTTCAGGAGATTTCTTTTGATGTCGATGGAGCCGGCAAAGATATTCTCGATAATTCAAGTTCTGTTAAGGGTATGATGGATCGTTTGACAGGTTTGGCTGAAACTTTAAAGGAAGCTATGGATAAAATTGGAAATAAATCCAATACCATATCCTCTAATATAGACTCTCTTAACACTGGTATGGCCGATGTTTCTGCTGCAGCCGATGGTATAGAACAGGTAATATCAGTTTTTAAGACATAAAAAAACCGCATAGGGGCAGGTTTTATACCTGCCCGTAAACGGTTTTCAATTTTACAAAGGCGCCGACCGGATTCGAACCGGTGCATGAAGGTTTTGCAGACCTCTCCCTTACCACTTGGGTACGGCGCCGATATAAGCGAAACGAATATAACAGAATAGACCCCGGGTGTCTACTTAGTAACGCTCCCGCCAAATAATCACCGTCTTTTTTTAGTGGTGTCGGGGGTTGCTCTTAGCCACAATTTATCAAAAAATCCGCCGTATGACACGCCGCCGCGGAAAGCGCATCCTTCAAGCGAGGAGCAGCGCGGTTTTCGACGCGCCCTTGAGAAACATAGAAACTCCT
>CBDVAD010000099.1:0-9675 GCA_965371875.1 uncultured bacterium | reverse complement strand
GAGATCACCCACACCGTAGTTCCTGAAGTGGCTGAACTGGTAGTCGCCATATTCCAGTCGCAATTATTGTACCAAGCATTATAGAAAAAAGGGATGAAACAAGAGCAATGAAAAGAGAATACAAAAGCGAGATTATAAACTGTGGGTTTTCCAGGAGTAAGATATAGGAAATTAAAGTTGGTTTTTCTGATGATAATCCAATAATATGAAAAGACTGTAAAAGTGTAACAAAGATTCCCATTACAAAAAGACCTAAAAATATTATGAGTAAAGGGCTGAGCTGTAATAGAATCTTAATTTCCTTTTTCATTTATTACTGAAGCATCTCCTTCTCCCAGGCTGTTTCAATTGCATCAAGATAATCTGCACTTATTTCCGGTACTCCCTCTTCATATAGAATATCAAGAGGCAGTATTGCTTCACCTTTATTGATATCCTTAAATTTATTTTGCATTTCCATAGATGTTTTTGTTGTGTTCAGCACTGTCAAATCACCCCAGTTAGCAGGATTACTTTTAGATAATTGTATTTCAGGTGACATAAGGAGGTTGCTTAAAACAAGAGCACCTGCTTTATTCGGTGCATTATAGGGTATTGCTGTAAAATGAAGATTGTAGAGAGCACTCTTCTCCAGCACAAAAGTTCTAACACTTTTTAGGTATTGACCTGCATTTATTTTATTTTGGGCATGAGCAACATTGTAGTTCATAGAAAAATCAACTTCATTCTGCTCAAAAAGTATATCCAGAGCAGCTGAGTCTCTTGGATATACCTTACCCTGCTGCCAGAGGTATGGTTTTAACTTATTTAAATAGATAAAAAGATTTTTTAAACCACTTTCCAACTTTTCTTTTGAAAAGTAGCCGGTAAAATTTTTGTATCCCCCATTTGCCGCATAAAACGCGAGGCGTACAAAAGCAGAGCCTGTGAAATCAGGTGGTCTGGGATAGGTGAATCTACCAGGATGGGCTTCTGCCCATGAGAGAAGATCTGTAAAGTTATTTGGAAGAATATCCAGTTTTGCACTGTCATACTCAAAAACAAAATACGACTTTCCATAGGGTGCCTCGTACCCATTTACAGGAAAGCCGAAATCGGAATCCACAGATTCCCTGTCCACGTATTTTATGAAATTCGGCAGTCCTTCAGAATAGGGCCCGTAAAGCAGTTCTGCTTCTTTTGCATTTTTAAAATTTTCGCCATTGATCCATACAAGATCAATTGTTCCGGTTTTCTTATCTGCCTGTTTTTCTGTAAGCAGTTTGTTAATAAAAATACTGGCATCCATGGGAACTCTTTTTAATGTAATATTATATTCGGACTTTAATAGACCACCTACCTCATCATCCACCCACTTGTTGATCTCTGCTGATCCTCCCCACATATAGAAAGATACTTCTGTTCCCTCTGCTGCTTTTTGTACTGCTGGAAAATCTTCTAAATTCACTGAGACAGTTTTCTTTCCGGAACAACTGATAAAAAATGAAATTGCGAATACTGTAATTATAAGTACACTGATTTTTTTCAATTTAATCTCCTTAGGTTGCATAGCCGAGCAGCAAACTTGTTTGCGACCAGGCAGGTTGCATAGCCGAGCAGTTAGGCTGCATTACCGAGCAGCAACGAAGTTGCGACCAGGTAAACTTGTTTGCGACCAGGCCTAGCTGATAATTTGATGAAGAGTCAGTGATACCTTATCGCCTACCTCCACAGAGGTATGCAGGTCATACACTCCAATAATGATATCGTAAATTCTAACTTTAAAAAGAATCGTTTTCCCCCAGATATGAGACTCAATTATTTCTCCAGGTCCACTATTATCAGAATCAAGAGAAACGGATTCATAACGAAACGATACAGGTCGACTATTATCTCCTCTTAATATTTTCTCTCCTATTTCTGAAGATATATGAAAAGAATCAAGGTAGGCATGGGGAATAGTATTCACCTGTCCGAGAAATTGTGCGACAGTGAGGTTAACAGGCTGATGATAGATAATTTCAGGTTTATCAATTTGCAGTAAAGTACCCTTAACAAGAATGCCAACTCTATCGGATATAAAAAAAGCTTCCTCCTGATCATGAGTTACCATAATTGTTGTAATACCGAAATATTTTTGAGTTTTTTTAATAAAGAGAGCGGTGTCCATCTTCAGGTTTTTATCTAAATTCGCGAAGGGTTCATCAAGCAGTAGTATCATTGGATTAACAATGAGTGCCCTGGCGATAGCTACCCGTTGCTGTTGTCCTGCTGACAGATGCGCCGGGAATGACTTTGCTTTTTCGACGATATCAAACCACCTCATCAATTCCTGTGTTCTTTCCTTTCTACTGATATGAGATATCTTTCGCATTTTTAAACCATAAGCGATGTTATCTTCGATTGTCATATGGGGAAAAAGTGAAAAATCCTGAAAAACCATTATAGCTGGATTTTTTTTTGAATATGGTTTACCGGAACTAATTTCTCCACTATCCTGTTGTTCAAGATTGCTTATTATTCTTAATAATGTTGATTTCCCAGCACCTGATGGGCCGATTATTGATAAAAACTCTCCTTCTTTTACCCTTAAATTAATATTTCTTAATACTTCTTTCCCGTTATAACTTTTTGATAGTTTTTTCATTTCCAGCATTGGCATTTCTACTTTTTGAAAAACTGGATTAATTTTACAAATGGATTATTAAGAACCTTGTCCAGGTAAGCTATCTTTGCAATCTGTCTTATTATATCACCATATGTTGGATAGGGATGGATTACATTTACTGCTTTTGTCAGAGGTATCCCAAGTGTTTTCATAATCTGTATTTCTCCAATTAATTCTCCTGCCCGGGGCCCTATTATCGAAGCTCCAACTATTTTGAAATTTTTATCACAGATAATTTTTAAGAGTCCGGTCTCACCTGGATGAGTCATTGTTCGATCAAGATTTTCAAAATCATAATTATAGACTCTTATCTTTGAAGGTTTAAAATCTGCTTCTGTTAAACCTGCATGGGCCATTTCAGGATCAGTGAAAGTTGTCCATGCAATATGATCATAGTTAACTTTATTTTTCCATGGAAGAATGGCATTCATAGCAGCATTCTTTCCCTGGTATTCTGCCATATGGGAGAACAAATAGGGTCCTGTTATATCTCCAGCTGCATATACATAGGGGTTTGTAGTTTGGAGGTGCTTGTTTACAGTAATTCCCCGATGATTAGTCTGTACACCCGCCTTTTCGAGATTAAGAAGATCTGTATTGGCCTTTCTTCCAACAGCAACAAGAATTTGATCAGCTTCCACAGTAAATAATTCCTTGTTTCTTTCAGCTGTTAAACTTATACTATTCCCTTTCTTTTCTATTTTTACTGCACTGGCATCTGTCTCAATATTGACGCCTTCTTTTTTCAATATAACTGCCATTCTATCACCGAATTCTTTTTCATCGCGAGGAAGAATCCTACTGTTCCGTTCAATAAGTGTTACTGAAACACCCAGTCTGTTTAGAGCCTGTCCTATTTCAACTCCAATAGGTCCACCTCCTAAAATTACCAGACTCATGGGAAGTTCATTTATTTTAAAAAGTGTTTCATTTGTAAGATAAGATACACTGTCTAGTCCTTCTATGGGTGGAACCAGAGGGGCTGTTCCCGTGGCAATAATAATTTTTTTTTGCTGTTATTTCTTCCCCGTTTATAGTCAGAGTGTTTTTTCCGGTAAATGAAGCAGAGCCGTTTATATAGTCAATACCTTTATCTGCCAATACGACCGGTGATTCGTGATGAAAAACCTTTTCCTGAACAGACTTTATTGTTTCCATTGTTTTACCAGGATCAGGAAGTGTCCCTGTCATCTCTTTTGTAATATGCGCTTTATGGGCAAGATTAATAAGTGTCTTACTTGGAATACATCCGTTCCAGGTGCATTCGCCACCCATCTTTTCTTTTTCAATCAGCAGGGTCTTTTTTCCAAATCCTTTTGTTGTAAAAGCTGCTGTAATTCCAGTACCCCCGCCACCTATGATAATGACATCCCACTTTCTCATATTTCCTCCGTATACATTACAAAATTACTAATAATATAGTTCCGGAAGAAAGAAAAAACAATCTTATTAATTTATTATGGAAAACAGGAGAACTAACGTCACAGATTTTACTAAAGGAAATGGAGATTTCTGCTATAATAAATTACTAATTAGCTGTTACTCCTTATTCAATTTGTAAATTTTTATATGCCCAGATCATTCTCTGCACAATTCCTATTAAGGTTAAGCCAGACACAATTAAAAATAAAATAAGCAGATATTCAGGAAATAAAAAGAACAGAGTATACAGGAATATTGTTTCGGTACCCTCAATAAGACCAGTCGGCATAGATACTGAGGTTAGATCATTTTTTTCACTCTTTACAGCTCTTTTTTCCTGTACTGCAGAGAGGTACATCCATGAAGCAGAGTTTATATAAAATACTCCCAGCATAACCGAAAGAGAGAGATAGATTGGAATTCCTTTATATAAAACAAAGGTAAGGGAAATTGGAATTAGGGCGTAAATAATAAAATCGAGCATAATATCAAGATAACCACCCCAGTCACTCTGCCTGTTGCTTATTCTGGCAACAGTACCATCCAGACCATCGGTAATCCTGTTGAGAAGCCAAAAAACAAGAGCAATTTGCAGATGGTTAAAAAAAATCATGAGACAACTAAGTAAACCAAAAATAAATGCAATTATTGAAATCTGATTGGGACTTAGATAATCAGCAATTATTTTAGCTCCAGGAAAAAGCAGCTTATCTTTTACCGGACGTAGGTACTTGTCAATCATAAGATTATAATAGATGATAAATTATTATGTGTCTAATAGTATAATTTTTCTTTTCTTCTCGCTTTTCGAAAAATAATTGTTATATTCTATCAATAGATTAGTAAAAAGATAAAGTATAGGAGCATAATATGAAAAAATGGTTGAAACCCGCTTTGCTGATTCTCCTGGTTGCAGCTGTAATCTTAATGGTGAGATTTACATCTTTAAAGGATTATCTTGACTTTCAAAAACTTTATGAAGGTCGGGATAACCTTCTTGAGTATTTTAAAAATTATTACCTCCTTTCTGTTGTAGCATTTATACTTGTATATTTAGCAGTAGTGGCCCTGTCAATTCCCGGTGCAACTATTCTGACAATTCTGGGTGGATTCTTTTTTGGGCCCTGGGCAGGTACTCTGTTTGTTAATGTTGGTGCTACCTTCGGTGCTTTTGCTATTTTCCTTATAGCCCGTTTTTTTCTTGGTGACAGCCTACAGAAGAAGTATGAAAAGCAACTTGGAAAATTCAACAAAGAAATATCAGAAAACGGAAAAAGTTATATGCTTACTCTTAGATTGATTCCAATTTTCCCTTTTTTCCTGATTAATATATTAGCAGGTTTAACAACTCTTCCAGCTTTTACTTTCCTATGGACAACAGCTCTTGGTATTATCCCTGGATCCTTTGTATATGCATACATTGGGTATGCAGGAACCAGTATGACAGAATCCAGGGGAGTGTTTACACCACAGATACTCATAGCTCTGATTCTCCTGTCTGTTCTCAGCCTTATTCCTGTTCTCGTTAAAAAGATAAAAAGCAGGCAAACTGCCTGATATGAAAAAGTTGACTGCATATCTGTTTTTTCTAATACTTATAACAAGTATTAATGCTGAAATATTTATTTCAGAAGAATTTATAACAATGGATATGTGGGAAGCTCTGATATTTCCCAAAATTGAAAACACGACAGACTATACCATTGAAGATGGGGAATTTTTAAGGATTGAATCAAATAAATCAGCTTCAGGTCTAAAAATGATAAAAAACTTTAATGTCTATAAATACCCGATATTATCCTGGAGTTGGAAAGTAGAAGATATAATTGAAGGTGGAGATGCCCTTAAAAAAAGTGGAGATGACTATCCTGTAAGAATCTATGTGATGTTCAAGTATGATCCTGATAAAGCTGGTTTTGGTCAGAGGATACAGTACAATGCTATTAAATTATTATATGGTGAGTATCCTCCTCTTGCCAGTTTAAATTATATCTGGGCTAATAAGATGTTGAATACAGATTTCATTTTTAGTCCTTACACAAAGAGATCTGCTATGATACCCGTAGAAGAGGGAATAAATAAGCTTGGATCCTGGCAGACATATAATGTAAATATCCTTGAAGATTATAGAAAAATTTATGGTAGTGATCCTCCAACAACTGCATCTCTTGCTATAATGGGAGATTCCGACAATACAGAAAAAAAATCTCTGGCCTTTATTGATTTTATTAGATTGGAGTCTGAGTAGATAAAATTATTCAAACCATGTCAGATTGCAGTGGAAATCCCGTGCCGTAAATGTATGTTGTATAGAGACAAGGCATGCCTTGTCTGTACCCAGTAAAACAAAATGTGGTCTTATAAATCAATTCGGTCTTATTTTATTTCAAGTTCTTTACCATTAAGAATTGACGATGTTTTTAAATATTTTTTTTCTACAGGGTTCCATTTGTAATATGATTCAAAGATATCTATTGCTTTCACCTCTCCGGTACTTACTTCGATTATCTGTCTTGTGAATTTTTCGAAATACTCAGCTCTGTTAAAATCTTCAAAAAAATCCAGACCACCAGTTAAGATGTAATTTGCTCCTGACAGTTCACCAATTTCAATACTAGTATCCTTACTTATAATTCCTGATAACTGTAATGATAATTCTTTATTAATTGTATCCAGATTTGATCTGTCTATTAACACTACTGAATCACCATAAGCCTGAAGGAAAATATGCTTTTGAACTGATTCAATATATTTCGCTCTGTTGGTTTTATAATCCGGTGGTAGATTTTCATCATTGGATTGAACAACTATCATATCCGGATTTATTGCAATTAATAGTCTGACTGGTTTTCCTTCTGCAATAAGTTTAGTAATAAATACACCTGCACTGGTTTTGATATCTGTATTTTTATCCGGATTCTCTTGTACTATCGGTTTTGTCGGTGCAGTGGTACAACTGAAGAGTAATAGTAAAATTATAGTTAAAAAAATTATTATACCCGGGCTTAAGTGTTTTCTTGTCATTGTTGTTATAATCCTTATTGTTTAAAATTCCCTTTTACTACCATTTATAAATAACAGAACTCTATAAAAGCAAATATTTAGTATATATTCTACCACAAACCTGATCAAAACACAGGTTTAAAATAATCAGAATCCAGTACAAACGAATCGCAAACAATAAAACAATTCATGTCAGGGATCGAAGGGGCGCGCAGTACTACCCAGCATCTTTACAAAACAGATATAAAAGGGATAATACCCCTATGAAAAGCGGTGAGAAATTAAGCCCGGAAGTGATTATTAAAATGAGGGCTGCTATAAATGATGCAGCCGGCCAGGAAGTTTTATTTACCGGGTTTATTCAGGAAAACGGACTGGTGGCTGATGTTGAGGTAGCTGCCAGAGGTAATGACAGTGCTGCTCCTGCTTTGTACCCATTTATGCTTGAAAGTGATGTGGTTATACATAATCATCCTTCCGGTGTTTTAAAGCCAAGTAATGCGGACCTCCAGATTGCAACAGGCCTTGGTAATCAGGGTATAGGATTTTATATTGTAAATAATACTGTTACAAAAATTTACTGTGTCAGTGAAGCTGTAGAAACCCGGAAGAGTGAAAAACTGGATCTGGAAGATGTTTGCAGTTTTCTACTGCCCGGGGGCGAATTAAGCAGCGCTGTTGAGAGTTATGAAACCCGGGATGCCCAGGTTCAAATGACGGAAGGTGTTGTAGATGCCTTTAACAACAATTTTATAAATATAACTGAAGCTGGTACGGGGGTCGGAAAATCATTCGCATATCTGGTTCCGGCTATTAAGTGGTGTATTGCTAATAATGAGAGGGTTGTAATCTCCACTGCAACTATTAATTTACAACAGCAGCTTATTGAAAAGGATATTCCTCTTATTACGGGTTTACTTGGAAAAGAGGGTAAAAATAATATCAAAAGTGTTCTGGTTAAAGGCCGGGGTAACTATCTTTGTCTTAGACGGCTTCATGATGCAATGGAAGATAACTCTCTTTTTCAGGAGAAGGACAGCAGTCTCCAGGCGATTTATGACTGGTCCGGTACAACAGCTACAGGAAGTAAATCTGATCTTTCTTTTGTTCCTGACTATACAGTTTGGAGCTCGGTCTGTTCCGAATCTGATTCGTGTATGGGCCTTCGCTGCTTTTATAGAGAAAGATGTTTTGTAATGAAGGTTAAAAAAGATGCTGCCTCTGCAAATTTACTTGTTGTTAACCATCATTTGCTTTTTTCTGATCTGGCAATGAGAATGAATGGAGCAGGGTATGAGGGAACAGCAGTTCTTCCACCTTTTAACAGGGTTGTTTTTGATGAGGCACATACAATAGAAAACAGTGCTACAAGTTTTTTCTCTCAAATCTATAACAAATTTGTGCTTTACAGAAGTACAGGAAAAATATTTTTTCGGAGAAAATCGAGAACGGCAGGACTTGCAGTGATCCTTCAGAAAATGATGCCCCATCCTGAAGATTACAAAGATATTCCTGTTCTTATTTCCGGGGTAAGGATTGCAGCGGAAACACTGGATACAAATACGGCTTTTCTTATGAATGGTGCTTACTCATTAAGATTAACATCTCAAATCAATGCAGATTTGATTGATCCTGTTCTTGACAGCATACGTGAATTACATAAAAAAATTGTAAAACTTATTACTTATATCAGCGATGGCGGGGAGGTCCTTTTTTCTGAAGAGGAAGAAAACTCTGACGTTTTTGAAATGAAGGTTGCCATGCAGCGGTTAAAAAATACAGCAGCTGTACTTAATGGTTTTCTTGACTATGCATCAAATGAAGAAAATATTTTTTGGGTAGAACAGAAAAAAACAGGGAAGGGGGAAGTTTTTTATTCTTTTTCAAATACTCCATTGGATATTTCGGATATGATGAATAAATCAGTCTATGAACCCCTGCAGACTACTGTATTCACTTCTGCAACTTTGGCAGTCCAGAAAAAGTTTAATTTTTGGAAGGGACGAATTGGTCTGGACAGGGTTGCTGACAATCGTGCAAAGGAATTTCTTCTTAGTTCTCCATTTAATTATAGTAAACAGGTTATGCTTGGTATACCGGATGACGGACCTGATCCCGGCAGCCCTGATTTTCAGGCTTTTGTTTCAGGTTTTATTGTAGATGCAATAGAGATATCAGAAGGAAGGGCCCTGGTGCTTTTTACCTCCTACAGTATGCTTAATGCAACATATGACGAACTGGAACCTTTGCTTACAAGGCAGGGCATTACAGTAATGAAGCAGGGTAGTCTGGACCGTTCCAGGCTGCTTTCAATTTTTAATACAGATGTTTCCAGTGTACTGTTTGCTACAGATAGTTTTTGGGAGGGAGTGGATGCTCCGGGAGATTCTCTTAAACTTGTTATTATATGCAAACTTCCTTTCAGGGTTCCGACAGATCCTATTATTAAGGCACGCATTGAGGCAATAGAAAAAAACGGCGGAAATGCTTTTATGGATCTATCTTTACCGGAAGCTGCAATGAAGTTGAAACAGGGTTTTGGGAGGTTAATGCGAAGAAAAACCGATCATGGGATAGTACTGATTCTTGACCCGAGAATTATA
>CBDVAD010000098.1:0-9702 GCA_965371875.1 uncultured bacterium | reverse complement strand
AAACCATAATCCTGGAACTGAGTAAACTTCAAAGTTTCTAAATAACCGAGAAGAATTCCGGTGATTTTCTTTAAATTTTCTTCCCACACTTCTTCTGTTAAAACCCGTTTTATTCCTATTTCACAATCTCCAATTTTTTCAATTAACTCTTTATAAAATGGATGTTCATAATGATTTGGATCTTTCATGAGTTCATCCATAATGGATTCAACAACTCTTTGATAATAGTATTTTGCATCTATAAAATACCTTTCCGATGTTTTTAAATCAGATTCATCTTCATAGACCATAGCCACATTATATGCAGCTGCACCCATAGAATAATAATCTGGTTCAGACTTCTCAAACAATTCTAAACATCTTATATATGATGGCATGGCTAATTTAATAGATTCCGTAATATTCAGTGTCATGCCCTTAAAATAATATGCTTCAGCTAATTCCGGAGTCTTATCTCCGGCAAGTTTATAATTTGTAATTGCTTTTTCTAGAGCAATCAAACTATTCTCACTTTTTCCGGCATTATAATAATATTTATAGACTTTTATATAGTTATCACCGTAAAATGAATTATCATCTGCACCTATCATCAGTTTGACATCGATACCTTTATTTAATGAATCTCCCGCCTTTTCCATTTCAGTTGTATCTTCATAAATCAACGAATTATGGTGGTACATTTTAGCTAAAAAATAGGGACTTTTCTCATCAATATTGATAAAATCAATATCCTCAGCAATCTGCATAGCTATTTCAATATGAGGGACAGCCTCATTCGGTTTACCATTTTCTGACAATGAATATCCTAATGTTTGATGCATATTCATTAATACCAAGCGTTTTTTTATAATATATTCCACATGTAAATCAATACCTTTCTCTAAGCGGATAATTGCATCTTCATATGAACTGGAATAAAAATAAGCTTCACCCAATACGGCAAGTGTGCATACATGTTCATACATCTCGGTATCAGAGATCCCGCCGTCCTTTAAATCCTTTATTGACTCTTTCAAAACCATAATAGCAGCAGAAAAATTATTTGCTTTCATTAAACCTACAGCTTCATAATAAACAGGATTAAAATTTTCTGATGATTCTGTAATAGAACCGAAAGTACTGCAAGCTGAAATCAAACAGCATAATAATGGTAAAACAGTGAATTTCATTACTTTATTCACAATATAATTCCTTTCTTTATATTCTTTTTAACTTCGTAATTATAAACCAGGACAAATGTTTTTGATAGAATTAATTGCAGATTAGACAGCAGCCCCTGACAGAGCTGCTGTTTTAGTTAACTTTTTGTTTTCTCTGTTCTTTGAAGGAAGAATGATATTTGAGGGGGTATAGTTTGTTTCTGTGTACTTTCAAATTTACATCTCCTTCCAGAGAAACATCTTCAAGATAAATATAAAATGCACCATCAGTTTGATCTGTTTCCAAATAGAGAGTAACTGTTACAACACCTGTTACCTCTAGCGGGTATTCCAAAGGTACGCTTGTGTACACAAGAAGTTTTTCATCTTCCTATTTTCTATCCTGAAATATTACAGGTCCGCCCACTTGGGTAGTCCACCGGTTGAATTCTCCATTACTAGCTGTGAAATTTACTTTGTAATTATCATAAGCATCAACCGTAAGAGGAACTTCTGTATATAGACTATAATCATTACCGACATAGAGGATTCTGTCTGTAAGTCCTTCCGGCGGCCAAACTTTTGTTCTCTGCCATTCATTCACACCAAGTATACAATAGTCGATCCGTCTTTCAACGACTAATCCATCTCCAATTAAATATCTCTTTAAAATGCTGCTGATATCAAAATCATAAATAAAACCAATATCTAATCAGCTCTCTAACACATTATCGTAAAATGGATCTATAAAAGAGTCCAAAGCATGATCAGTAGGTAAAATAACCCGGCTCTGCAGCGAATTGATTGAAGAAAATTTTCTGAGAGCACCTTCAGCGACAGCTGCATCAAACCAACCGGTAAAAGTATATGCCGGTATCTGGGCCTCCTCTATCCATTGTTTAAGGTCAATAATACACGTAACATTGGAAAGAGATAACTGCCCCTCAGTTTCGTCAGCAGCATAGAAAACATCTGGCAGAGTTCCGCTTGAAAAATTAGACTTATGTTCCTTTTTTGCCTGTTTAAATATTTTTCTGTCGCTTGGGATTTTTAATCTGGAAAAAAGTGTTTTTATCATAAATGGAGGAAAGTCATCAAAATCATCTTCACCTGCTTTTCTGATATTTCCATTGTCCATGTAATATGAAAGATCTATCCATTTATCCCTTCAAGAGAAGAAATATGAAATTACTTGTATATCTTACTTTTGTCGTGGCCACTATAATTGTAATCACCTGACCACAAGTCTTCATGTAGTCAGGTTTTAGTTTATATCACTGCTTTATATAGGCAATAAAGATTGCTTAACAAAGAACCTTACATTTTTATCTATAATATCAGTCAAATTCTTAATCTTCAAATGACGACGAAATTTGCCAGTTCCTTCCAGAAAATCATCCGGATCATTCATGCCTGCACCATGAACAAATTCAAGAGAAATATGGTTTTTTCTTAAAAACAGGCCACAAAAAAATATCTTGTCTACAATAAAAATTATTCCGTTATATTTTATTTCCTCATCTATATTAGGGAATAAACTGAAAATTACTTTGCGTACCTTATTAAAAATTTTAGTTTTTTCTGCATCCAAAGATTCTATATCATTTAGAAAATATTGAACCTGCTTATTTTCTGATTTATTATCTTTATCCATTTTGAGTTTCCCCAAAATAAATAATATAACCATTTAGGTCTTTAATTACAAATTCATCTGCTCCATAAAAGGTTTTATATACCTTCTTTACTATTTCAACTTTATCCTTAATTTTTTCATAAAAACTTTTTGTGCCCTGTATGTGAATATATAAGGTGATTGTACCTCCAATGTTCATTTCCTTGAATTCCGGTATTTCTTCAATTAAGCTATCATCCCTCTGCAGCATAATTTCTACATTTCCATTTTTAATCATTGCCCAGGTTAAAATTGAATTATTAAAATCTCCCATTTTAACTTCCTTACCTTCATCAACTCCCATTACAAACTCAAATTCTAAATTATGCCTGTAATAATCAACTGTTTCATTTACATTTTTTACCATTATGTTTGGTGTTATCTTTTTCATCTTAGCCTCCACTGTTATTCAAAATAATTATAAATCACAATTATGATGATCAAATGATAGGCTTTTTAATTTTTTATGTATTGTACAAAATCGACATTGTTTCATTATTTGGATTAAACCCAACCAATTTTTTATATTCGCGATTAAAATGGGCCTGATCAAAATACCCAGCAGATAAAGCTACTGTCACCAAATCTATTAATCCTTCACTTGAGATTTTTTTATGTGCTTTTTGAAATCTTATAATACGGGCAACTTTTTTGGGAGATAATCCAATTCTCTTATTAAACAATCTTTCTAAACTTTTCAAGGTAAGATCACTTTCTAATGATAATTCATTAATTGAAAGCTCTGGATTTTCACATAATTTCTTCATAACAATCATAAATTTATCTGTAATAATATCTTCTAATAGCAGTTCATTCAAAATAGAATTAATACTCAAAACTATATCTTCATCATTTCCATGTTTATCGATTTTTAACATTTCATAGATAGTCTTATTAATAATTGATAATTCACACATTTTGTTTCTTATTTCACTCATATCATTTTTTAGTAAGTACGAAAGTACTCCGGGATTAAAGCGGATTCCAAATAATTCCATATTTATTGGAGTTGGAATTAGTGCTGCAAATTCCATAACACCGGAAATAAAAGTATTTTCTAAATTAACCAGTTTACATGAGTTATTCAGGTAAAAGATAATATCACTACATCCATCGGGAACAACAGGGAAGTTTATTATTTTTTCTGTATTATTCCTGAATGACCAGTATGAAGCGATATATTTTTTGAGATTATTTGTTGGACTATATTCTTTTAATTTATTCTTCATTGATTCTTCTCAAAATAATTTCTTCTCCAATTACTTTTTCCTTCAAAATAGCATTATTTATATTAATCAGTCTGTCTAAGCATACACCACAATTAGACCATTTATAATTTTGGTTTTTAGTGTGGTAAGTTTATCATGGTATTCACTTTAAATTATGTGTTCATTTATGATATTTCTTTATTTTTCAAACTCCACATCTTTCCATTTTCCGCGCAGAAATCCTATATGCAAAATTCCTGCATGGAATAATTGATAAAGACCGAATCCCAACCAGGCTACATACACATTATTGGTAACAATACTAGTAAACAAGAATGTAAAACCAATAATAAATAAAAGATTTGTACTGAACTCTGATGCAAGTACATACTTCCCATATCCATTTCCAATAAACACCATCTCTAGAGTAAATGCTGTTATCTCTACAAAATAAAAAATTGCAAAAAAGCGAAATGCTTTTGTGATCTCTGCAATTGTTTCACCATCTTTTGAAAATAGATGCGCCAGAACATTTGGAAAAAAGAAAGCAAGTATAAAAACAACAATTCCTACACTGAGCGCGATTAGCTGTCCTGCTATAACTAATTTTTTCGCCGCTACTTTATTATTTGCTCCAAGTTCATTTCCAACCAGTATTGCGGTACTATGTGCAAATCCACCCACAAGAGTCTTGTTTATTCTAAATGCCGAAAAGGCAGCATGCGTCGCTGCAAGTGCAGTTACACCAGTTGCAGCAGATTCACCAATAGAGACAACTCTCGATTCATATAAAAGCATAAAACTAAATGCAAGAAAATTCTGCAGCCCCGGCGGAATTGCAATTTTGAATATTCTTTTGATAATAGACTTTTTAATCCCCTTAAATCTAAAATATAAATATTTTTTCAAATACGTTTTTTTAAGTAAAATAACTAAGATATAAATAAAGCCGATACTTTGAGAAAGTAAAGTCCCTAATGCCGCCCCTCTTATCCCCATGGCAGGAAAGAAAGAGGGTCCGAAAATAAAGAGATAATTAAATAATACATTTAGTAAATTTGATAATAAACTGCTTACCATCACATATTTTGCTTTTTTTATTGAAGAGAAAAAACGGGTGGCAATGACATGTAAGGCTAAAGGTATTAAGGAAAAACGGATAATATCAATATATTGAATTGATAATTCCCAGACAGCTTTATATTGTTCAAATTGATCAGGATTATTCTTTTTATAAATCAAAAACTTCAAAACAGGCCCTGCACTAAATGATAATAGAAATGTAACCACAATCATTATTAAACAGCAGACTATGCCATTATCAAAAATCCGGCCTATTTCATGATTATCACTTTTGCCGATCTTTGCTGCGCCTTTTTTTCTGGTAATTAATGCCTGGATTCCGCTGCCAATAGGCCACAATAATGTAGATAAAAGCCAGGTAAATAAACCGGCCAATGCAATCGCTGCAAGTTCGTTACTTTTTTCTCCAAAATGCCCCATCATTGCTGAATCTGTAACTTGATGAAAATACTGAGATAGTCTTCCTGCGACTAATGGTAAACCAAATACAAAAATTGATTTTATTAGAGGTTTATATTCTTTTTTTAATGAAAGCATTTTAGGCATAAGTAAGCATAAGATCTTTTTTCTATTATGGGAAGAATCAAAATGGATACTAAACATCTTTGATTCAATAATTTCATAGAAACCTTTGTATGTTTTCAATTATGATATATATTGATTAGAGATAATTGATTAATGGTACAAAATTATGAAAAAAATCCTATTTCTTATTCTATCAGTGTTCCTTACCACATTGTTAATTGCAGATGTACATCCATTCCGCAAAGAGATCCTGATATATCAAAATAAACTTGATGTCTACAAAAACCTGAATGAAGTCCTTTCTGAAATTACTACGGAATCCCAGAAGTTTAATAAGCAAGGTTATAAATTCTACACTAAAAAAGAGTGGAACCACGCATTATACTTTTATCAGCAGGCCATTACTGCTGATAAAGATAATGCCTTTGCTTACTACAATTATGCCTGCACTCTGGCATTAAAATTCGGTAAAAATGCTGATATAGATGTCATGCAGAAACTTATCAGCTGTCTTATAGAGGCAAATAGCTTGAACCCTTATTGGGGAATTAAATCATTAACTGATTCCGATTTTGATGCTATCCGGGAAATAGAAGGAACACACAAAGTTTACTGGGGAGGCGCGGACTGCAGACCGTCAACACATTTTTTCTTTAAAGGTAACGGGAAAATTTTTGTGGAATGGATATGGGATTCAACATCATATATGGGCGATCCTTTAACCGACGAAGACCCTTCAGATTATAAAGAAGAAAAAACAGAAGAGGGGTATTACTGTTATTTCAACGAATATAAAGTTGAATATTATCCGAATTCAGATCCATGGATTGATATAATTAATGATGCTGTATATTTCACCCCATTTGATAATGAATTCATTCCAAAAGAAGTAAAAAGCATTCATTCGAGCAAATTTCAAAACTCTTGAGGTTTGAATATTTGCAGACTTTTAGAAATTTTAATTCTTTATTATATAAGGAATTAAAATTTCGACCCCATAAAAGCCTCTTTGAAAACGATAGTTTTGAAAGAGGCTCATTCTATAAAAGATTTTTTTAACTGGGATAAAGGAAATATTTTCTACTTTGAAGGTCCTGTAGACAGCGAATGGATCTGGAAAATTGATGCTCTCCAGGAAAGCAATTCTCAAAAAATATTCAGCCTTCTAACTATAACAGAAGATTTATCAGGAAGAACCTACCCGGAAGAACGAATAAAAAAACAAAACCTGGTCGTAAGCAATACAACGGTAACATTCAATAATACTATTATTATAAAAGGACCTATTATAAAAGGATCTTTTTGGTTTACTCCCTGGAAAGTAATGACCGGTAAGGAATCAATTGCTATGGTTAAGATAACTGACATAAGCTTTGATACTGTAAAAATTACAGCGATAATTGAAGCAGAGAATTCTCATTACATCGAGCAAATAACCTTCACTGTAGAATATGGTATTACGGATTTCCAATGGTTTATTAATTCTGATGAAACTGATTTCTACCTTTCCTTATTTGCTGTATCCCGCAAAACTGAAGATAATAGTAAATGGTTTGATGCTTATCATATAAGAGAAGACATACAGAATTTGATTTATCCAAACGAAGAATAACCTCTATTGCTCTTGTTTTTCGAATAATTATTGCTGTTAATCAGCTCAGTTGAAAAATACAACATAATGGTATCTCTTGAACACGAAGTAGAAAGCAAATGGAGCCAGGTTGAAAACCAATACCAGCGACGTTTCGATTTAATCCCCAATCTTATAGAAACAGAAAATAGGATATCTGTAAAAGTATTTAATACTTATATCAAAAAATTTCCTAATATAATGGACATAAATATTTTTTCTGCATATATATGGGATTATAAATATAAAGAGTTAATCCCTATATTTTGTTTAAGTGTATTTCTTTTAGTAATATTTGGCTGGGGAATAGCAAATATTCCACTAATTTCCCGTTAAAATATTTTAAAAAATTATGTAAAAAAAATGTCCGGCAAAAAACATATTCCATTTTTCTGAAACAGGGATCAATAACACAAAAGATCATACAGGAAATACCAATAGAAAGAAAAGTATTATCGAAAATTATATTAGTAACATTTCTTTATATTATCCTGGTTATAAGAAGTAATATGGTACTTTAGTATGGTTTTAATTACGATTTAATGAGGTATGTTACAATATAAATAGATACTTAAGGAGTAAATAGTGATGAAAAAAGTAAATCAGGAAAAACTATTGCGATTATGGCCAGGAATTATTATAGTAATTTTACAGTTATTAATCAGAATTGGAATTCCCATCATTATACCAAGCACAGTTCCTATGATTTTTATGATCAGTCCATTGAGCTGGTTGGCTATTATGGTATGGTGGTTATTTTTTAGCAGAGCAGATAGATCTCAAAAATGGATCTCATTTGCTGTTATTATTATCTCCCTCATCTTAACAATAATCACTATCCATAAATCACTTAGATTACTCCCCCTTATTGCATATATAATTCCCACCTACAGCATTGCTATTATTATCTGGGCAATTATCAGTCAAAAGTTTTCAAATAAATACAAAACTATAATTTTAGCTGGTATGATGTTAATAACTTGTGGTTCCTGGGTAATGATTAGAACAACTGGGGTTACGGGAAATTATAAATCCAATTTCACATGGCGATGGATAAAAACATCAGAGGATAAATTCCTGGCACAGTCCAATGAGGATTATTCGGAAATCCCTACATCTATTGATAGTGATATTTATTGGCCTGGTTTTCGAGGGTTAGAGAGTAATGGGAAAATTTCTAATATTCAAATCGAAACAGATTGGGAAACAACTCCTCCCATAAAAAAATGGCGGAGATTGATTGGACCGGGCTGGTCTTCTTTTGCAGTGAAGGGTGGATTATTTTACACCCAGGAACAGCATGGTGATGATGAAATTGTCTCCTGTTACAACCTGTCAACAGGAAAAATTGTTTGGAAACATAAAGATGCCGTTCGATTCTGGGAATCAAATTCCGGGGCTGGTCCAAGAAGCACTCCAACATTGAATAATGACCGGGTCTATACTTTCGGCGCTACTGGAATAGTTAATGCATTAAATTCAAAGACCGGTAATCTGATTTGGTCCAGAAATGCATCCTTAGATACTGAAACAAATACTCCAGTATGGGGATTTTCCAGCTCCCCTGTTGTAGTAGATAATCTTGTAATCATTGCAGCGGCAGGAGCTCTTATTGCCTATGATATTGAAACTGGTGAACCCCGTTGGTTTACCAAAGAGGGGGGTGATTGTTACAGCTCTCCCCATTTAATGACCATTGATGGAACTGAGCAGATTATTTTGTTAAATGAATCCGGTGCAATCAGTGTTTTACCTATTACTGGGGAATCCCTTTGGAATTACTCATGGCCAGGAAACCCGATTGTCCAGCCAATACAGATTTCATCCACAGATATTTTAATCTCTGTGGATGATAAATCAGGTATTCGTCGAATTAATGTTAGCAATGACTCAGGTAAATGGATTGTGAAAGAGAGCTGGACATCATATAAAATTCAACCATATTTTAATGATTCCATAATTCATAAGGGCTATATTTACGGATTTTATGGAAGTTCCCTTAGATGCATCAACCTTGAAAATGGGGAACCCATGTGGAAAGGGGGTCGATATGGCCGGGGCCAGATTATTCTATTACAAGACCAGGATTTGATAATCGTACTCTCAGAAAAAGGGGAACTTGCTTTAGTAGAAGCTTCATCAAATCAATTTACCGAATATACCATATTTCCCGCAATTGAAGGAAAAACATGGAACCACCCTGTTATTGCAGGAAACCTTTTACTAGTTCGAAATGATACGGAGATGGCAGCATTTAAATTACCTATAATTGAGAATTGATTTTTTCTTCTTTATTGACTGAATGATATAAAAACACTTTTAAAAGCTCATTTTCTGTTTTATATGAACGAATAGATATTTTAAATATCTATTCCCTATTTCACTCTGAATGAAATGAAAGGTATCATACCCCAGGGCAAGCCCTGGACCCGGAGCCGCTCATAC
>CBDVAD010000097.1:0-9760 GCA_965371875.1 uncultured bacterium | reverse complement strand
ACAACTTTTAGTATTTTTCATATTTCTTTCCCTGGAACAGAAACTACCTTACTGTATTTCTTTTTGATAATTAAAATTTCCGGGATAGATTCAAGAAAAGCATTTACTACTTCAGGATCAAATTGGCTCCCGTTGTTTTGTTTTATCTCACTCAGTGCTTTCTCCAGGGGCCATTCAGCTTTATAGGGTCTCTTACTTGTCAGTGCATCAAAAACATCAGCCATAGAGACTATGCGACTTATCAGAGGGATCTCCTTCCCTCTAAGACCTGCAGGATATCCGGAGCCGTCCCATCTTTCATGATGGGTGGCAGCTACTACCTTTGCTGTTTTAATTATTTCAGAATTGTGAATCCCTATTATATGTGCGCCGATCGTTGTGTGAGTCTTCATAATAGTCCATTCATCTTTATCCAGCTTTCCGGGTTTTCTGAGGATTCTATCCGGAATACCTATTTTACCAACATCGTGCATCGGGGCTGCATGAAGAATCAGTTCGCTTTCACTACTTTCCAATCCCATAGATTCCCCAATAATCCTGGAATAATGACTCATTCGGATAATATGATCACCTGTTTCTTCATCCTTGTATTCTGACGCTATACCCAGGCGCTGGATGATCTCCAGCTGGGTATCCCGGAGTTCTGCAGTTCTCTGCCTGACTGTTTCTTCCAGAGCTTTGTTCTGATCATATAAAGCCAGATGGGTTCTGACCCTTGCCCTGACAATGGGAGGGCTGATAGGTTTTGTAATATAATCAACTGCACCGACTTCAAATCCTCTGGCTTCATCTGTTGATTCATCTTTAGCTGTTACAAAGACAACCGGGATTTTTTTCGTTTTGCTATTCTCTTTTAGAATACGGCATATCTCATATCCATCAATCTTTGGCATCATTATATCAAGCAAGACAAGATCAGGAGGATTTTTTGATCTTGCCAGTTTTAAAGCAACATCTCCATTTGTTGCAACAATTACCTTGTATTCAGATTTAAGAATGCCATTTAATACATCAATATTCTCGGGTATATCATCAACAATTAGTACTGTCTGCTGCTTTCTGTCTTCCACACAATCCTCCTTATTTACTGATTACAGAATTGGTATCAATTTTTTCATCCGGAAGTTCCGGAAAAAAGAGAGAAACAGATGGTCCGATTTCAGGAATGTTTTCAACTTTTATCTCCCCCATATGAGCATCCATTATAAGTTTTGAAACAGACAGTCCCAATCCAAAATCCTTATCTACCGGATCATGTCCTGTATAAAAAAAGGAAAACATGTTATTAATATTTTCCTTACTAAACGCTTCCCCTTTATTCATAATTCTTATTACAGTAAAATTATTATCTTTGAATGTACTCAGAAAAACAGCTCCATCCTTTCCTGTAAAAGACACAGCGTTCTCAAAGATATTTCCAAGACAGACTTTAAATAAGTGACGGTTGACAGTAATTTTAAGTCCACTGGAAAAATCGGTGTTTATGGAAATATTATTTTGAATGATGGCTTCATGAAATTCTTCGACCATTTCTTCAATCAGTATTTGGAGATCTGTTTTTACTTTATCTATATCAGTATTTTTTATTTGAAGTTCCGTTATCTGCAATGCTTTTTTTGAGAACTGATTCAGTCTTTGCACAGATATTTTTAGATATTTAATGAATTCAAGAGATTCCTGTGACTCGAGAGTATTTTCGAGCAGATCTGTCATCCCTACAATACCATTCAATGGGGTCCTGATCTCATGGCTTATTATCTTAAGAAATTTTGTTTTAGCCATGTCCAGGTTCCTGAGTTCTGAATATGCCTTTTCCAGCTTAAGATTTGCTTCAGAAAGCCCTATATTCGATTTTCTGAGCTGGTTAGTTCTCTCAGTTACCTTTTTTTCAAGGGTCTGATTCAGTAGATTTAACTGCTCTGTTTTTTTCTTTAATTCCAGATGTGTTTCTACCCTGGAGAGAAGCTCTTCTGGTTTAAAAGGCTTTGTAATATAGTCCTGTCCTCCGATCTTGAAACCGGTGATCACATTTTCTGTTTCAGTTTTTCCAGTAAGAAAGATAACAGGTAACTCAAAGCTTTCCGTTGTCTCTCTTAACTTCCTGCAGACCTCAAACCCATCCATCTCCGGCATATCAATATCCAGCAAAATAAGATCAGGAGAATTATCTGAAACTGCAATTGCCAGAGCTGTTTTGCCATTAGTGGCAGCTTTAATATTGTATTTTGTATTTAATATTCCTCTGAGTATATCAATATTTTCAGGAATATCATCTACAATCAGAATTGTAAATTTATTATTACTTATTGTCATTCAACTCTCCTTCAATCCCGGTCAGTACAGACAATGCGTTATCAAAATCATATTTTTCCAGATAGTTATTGATTAGCTCTGTATTGGCCTCAAAACCTATGTTTTCGAGGGAGGTTTTAATTTCATCAAAAAAATCTATTCCAGAGGAATCATAGCTGCTCAGATATTCTTTCAGCTTTTTTATCTCTCTTTTAAGTTCTTCTGTATCCCGAATTAATTCTACTTCCCTGGAAGGTCTTTCAGATGAAATACTTTTATCCAGCTGCTTTATAGAATTGATTATTATTTCCAATAAGGCTATTACCTTATTTATCAATGCTGGTGTTTTTTTAATTTGTTTCTCTTTTAATGCTTTTTCAAGATCTACTATTGCCTCATAGAGCTGATTTGCCCCGATATTTCCGGAAATACCTTTAAGAGAGTGTACTAAACGAAGTTTTTCCTCTTCGTTTTTACTATTATTAAACTGATACCCAAAATCTTTATAGTTTTCTGTAAATTTAGTTAATAATCTGATATAACTATTAAGATTTCCTCCTATCCGTTTAATCCCCGATTCTGTGTCTATGCCTTCAAGGCTCAATGTTCTGAAATCAGCATTATCATCAACATATTTATCAACTTGTTCTTTTTCGGTTTTCCTGATGCTGTCGGGTTTTATCCATTTAATCAAAGCTTTTAATACATCTTCAGGATCAAAGGGTTTTGTTATATAATCATTCATGCCTGCATCTATAACTTTTTCCCGGGCACCTGAAACCGCATCTGCTGTCATGGCAAGGATTGGGAGATCTTCAAAGCCCTTTTTATGCCGAATTAGTTTTGCTGCCTTGTACCCATCCATCACAGGCATCTGCAGGTCCATTAGAATAAGATCAAAATCTTCAGGGTAGATAAATTTATTAAGGGCATCTTCTCCATTCACTGCAGTAGTTATTTTAAATCCTTCCTGCTCAAGAAACTCTTTTGCAATCTGGGTATTAAGCTCATTATCTTCAACAAGTAGAATCCTTGCTCCCCGAATGGTATCAAGATCTTTTTCTATCTCCGGGAATTTAGCCTCTTTTATAGATACTAATCTTTCTTTTCCCTCCAGAAGCCGAAGGATGGAATCATGCAGAGTTGATTGACTTATAGGCCTGGTCAAAAAAAGATCAATTTCTCCTTCCGCCATACTCATCTGTATTTTCTTTATTCGTCTCTCATCAGAAATAATAATAACAGGAACAGAATCCAGTATATGAACTGAGCGTATCCTTTTAACTACATCGATACAAATTAAACTGGAAACAGAATTTTCCAGAATTACGAGATCAGGATTTTCATTTTTGAAGATATCACTATCGGAAAATCCCTTTTCAAGAACCTTTAATGGATCAAATAAAACTGATTTGCAGCTGAAATCCTCAAGATAACTATGTAAAATATTCTCAGATACTTCATCAGAGCTGATAACCAGAACATAATTACAAATACCCTTAATGACTGAATGTAGCCTGTTTTTCTGAATACCCAGTTTAACAGTAAAATAAAATGTACTTCCCTTACCGAATTTACTCTCTACCCAGATTTTTCCATGCATATTATCAATCAGTCCTTTTGAAATTGCCAGGCCCAAACCTGTTCCTCCAAATAATCGGGTTGTAGAGCTGTCTGCCTGTGAAAATGGCTTAAATAGTTTTGACATATGTTTTTCGGTCATGCCATGGCCTTTGTCCTTTACGGAAAACTGAATTACAACTGAATCACTATCGTTACTGATAAGTTTTGTACTGATCACAACTTTACCTGATTCAGTAAATTTCACTGCATTACCAGCAAGATTTAAAAGAATCTGGCCCAGTCTAAGGGGATCTCCCCTAAGGTAAACAGGAACATCACCTGCAGATTCATAAATAAGTTCGAGTCCTTTTTCCTGAGCTTTCAGGTGTAGTATTGTGAACAGTTTTTCAAAGACATAGTTCAGATCAAAATCTATTGTCTCTATTTTAAGTTTTCCTGCCTCGATCTTTGAAATATCGAGAATATCATTTATAAGCCCCAGAAGATTTTCTGAGGATTTTCTGATTTTTCCAAGATAATCCTCCTGTTTAACAGACAGGTCTGTCTGCTCCAATAAGTATGACATTCCAATTATCGCATTCATTGGGGTTCTTATCTCATGACTCATATTGGCCAGAAAGTTACTTTTTATCTTTGTTGCAGCTTCTGCAGTTTCCTTGGCAATCTTAAGTTCATCGTTTATCTGTTTCTGTAATGTTATATCTTCCATTACATCAACAAAATTTATAATCCTTCCATCCTGGTTTGTAACTGGTGAAATGGAAGCTCTTACCCAATAGATATCTCCGTTTTTCTTTCTATTACGAAAATCACCTTTCCATATTGAACCTGATTTTATTGTGGACCATAGATTCCTATAAAATACTTCAGGCATCTTTTCTGATTTCCACAGCCTCGGATTCTTACCTAATACTTCATCGGGTCTATATCCTGTGGTTTTGGAAAAATGGGGATTTACATATTCAATGCTGCCTTTTTCATCTGTAATTACAACTGCCACAGGACTTCTTTCAATTGCTCTTGATAGTTTATTGAACTCTGCAGTCGATTTCTGGAGCTCTGTCAGTGCACCGTCTGCTTTCTCTTTTTGTATTCTGGCATCCTGCATCAGGCTCATTGCCGCCTTTCGGGATTTAATCAATGCTTTATTCATACCTTCAAGCTCTTCGGAATGGCGCTTCAGGGACTCTTCCGCCTTTTTTCTTTCTGAAACATCCCGTTCTATAATCATAACCTCATCTTTACCCATACTAATAAATCTGGCATCTATGTAATGTATTTCCTCTAAAATTCGAAGCTGATATTCAGTTGTCTGAACCTTTCCGGTAGTAAAAGCAAGTTCAATTGTTTCCATTATAAGTTGGGCAACCTCAGTCTGAATGATATCACTAATGGTTTTTCCGATAAAATCCTGTACAGGGACAATAGTATTCATCTCTTTTCCCGGAATAAATTCCAGATATGTACCGTCCCGACGTACCCGGAAAATCTTGTCCGGAACAGCATCCAGAATAGATCTGTTCCTTGTTTCACTGAGTTTCAGTTCCTGTGTCCTCTCCCTTACAAGATCTTCCAGATGCTCCCGATGCTGCTCCAATTCCGCTTCCGTCTTTTTGCTTTGAGTAATATCTATTGCAGTCAAAACCAAACTTACTGGATTGCGTTCAGTGTCAGTTATCAACTCTGTTGTAGAATGCATCCAGAGTATCTTGCCATCAGGACGAACTATCCGATGATCAAATAATTGACTTTCACCACTTTCCATAGTCATATCAAGACTCTTCTGTACAAAATCGTAGTCATCAGGATGAACGATGTTTCTGAAAATTTCCGGAGAACTCCATTTTTCATCCAGATCAATGCCAAAAAGACGTACCAGTTCGGAGGAAAGTTCAAGATGATTGGTTTTCAGGTCCCAGTCAAGGAAACCCATCCTGGCAATGTATTGGGCCGTAAGCAGTTTTTTCTGATTCTCCTTCAACTTTTCCTCAGCAATTTTTTGTTCGGAGATATCCTGAACTGTCCCAACCATTTGCACTGCTTTCCCATGGTTATCCAGAGTTACACTGGCTTGTTCGCGAACGATACGTTCTGTTTTATCAGGACGGATTATCCGGTGAGTAATGTTGTAATAAGTTCCATTATTTATGGCTTCAGTAACAACCTGCTGAAGATACTCTCTGTCATCAGGGTGTACATAGTTTATAAAATCTTCATAGGTCGGCTTAAACTCCTTCGGTCTTAAACCGAATATCCGGTAAATTTCATCTGACCATTTTATGGTATTCCCGGGGATGTCCCAGTTCCAATTACCCAGATGGGCAATACGCTGAGCCTCTGAGAGGCTCCCGAGACTTTCTATCAGTATTCTTTCTGAATAGCTTTTGTCCTGCTCCAACTGATAATTATTAAGGGCATTTGTAATTATCTGCCCAAATTTTTTAGGTTCATAAGGCTTGCCAATAAACCTGAAGATCCCTATATCATTTACAGCTTTTACCAGGATCGAAAAATCATCATATGCTGAAATAAGAATTAATTTTGAATCAGGATACTTCTTCTTTACTTCTCCTAAGAACTCTGTCCCATTCATACCTGGCATCAGGTAATCTGATATAATAAGGTGTATTTCATTTTCCTTGAGTATCTTAAAACCTTTTTTAGGGCTTACAGCAGTAAATACATTATAATTCTGACCAAAATCTTTAGAAAAAGCCAACAGATTTATGGCCTCGTCATCAACATAAAGTAAATTATATCTTACAGTTTCTTTATTAAAATCCATTTTTTAAACCCTAATTTTAAAATTAAAACTGATCCACTTCATTTCCTCCGGGAAGTGCTTTTAGAACAGGTTTATTTCTCATGGCAGGATTCTTCAAGGAGTCTATTCTTATCCAGTATTCCAAGGGTAGAAAAAAAGAACATCCCGCCAAGGGGGAAAAGCAGAAGAAGTATTAATTTACTTCTGAATTTTAATCTGTTTAATACTTTCATATCAAACTCCTTTTTCACTTACCAAAAGTGTAAGAGATTAATAAGGAAAAAGCAAATTTTATAATCAACTTTACATATACCCCAACGATTTCTGACCCGTAATTTACAAAACAGGAAAGCTTATACCTGCTAAATGTTAGTATATGCAGTATTAATGATTTTAAAGGATATCCCTTAACGCTTCAGCAGCTGTATAAACACATCCAACACCGGAAATAAAGTTAGCTACTCTTATACTTTCCATTATTTCATCTTTGTCTGCACCACTCTCAAGGGCCTGTAATGCCAATGATCTTACACCATCTACAGTTCCATGGGATGCATCAAGAGCCAGTGCAATTAACAGTTTATATTTTTTTGCAAGAGCTCCATCTTCAAGAGCCAGCGCCTTTGTCCCTGCCACATTCTTAAAAAGTTCATTATCATGTTCATTAATAATATCCAATGGATTTTTATTCATAATTTATTCATCTCCTTATTAACCATACTGTCACAGGCCTCATTCATGGGATCCCCTGCATGCCCCTTAACCCAGTTCCATTTAACATCAAGCTTATCCGAAACTTCTTTTAACTCTATCCAGAGTTCTTTATTCTTAACCGGCTTCTTTGCAGCCGTCTTCCAGCCGTTCCGTATCCAGTTGTTTATCCAGGAAGAGATACCGTTTTTAACATACTGAGAGTCTGTATGAAGGTCTATACTTCTATTTGATAATTCAGAGTCTTTTAAAATTGCTTCCATGGACCTTATTACAGCCGTTAACTCCATTTTATTGTTTGTTGTATAATTATCTCCACCGGATCCGGCTGTTTCAGTTCCTTCTGTTTTTATAATATATGCCCAGCCTCCGGGACCTGGATTTCCCCTGCAGCCGCCGTCTGTATAAATAATTACTGAATCCAAAAAACCTCCCAGGATAAAATAATAAATTGCTTATAACATTGTTTAAACCATTATGGGATTTTGTTCAATGTTCATGAGTAAACCTTTGATTGACGTCAATTGCTTTTGTTCGTATACTTTAATTCAAGTTCGCCTTTTGGGAGGGGCAATGTCCGAACAGCTTATTCTTAAAAACCTTGATTTTATTAAGGTATTGCCTGCATGGGCACAGGATTTATCCTATAAATACTGCTCTAAAACAACAAATTTATATCTGGTACATGGGAATATAAGGGATTTTCTTCCCAACAAGATGTATGAAGGTGAATTTATTTTTGTTAGAATTCAGGAATTTATATCGGAAGTTTTATTTGGAAATCAGGATATAATTGTATATTATGACAGATCATCAGGAATAAATTTCTGTACACAGGAGATGCAGAAAAAATATCTTGATACTATGGAAAAAGTGTTTCCAGACATCTCTCCTGAAGGTCTCCTTGCCAAAGATCCACATAAAGCTTTTGACCTGCTGGAAAAATATTTTCTGATGAACATACCTAATAAGCTGCGAATAGTTTTATTAATCGACTATGCAGAAACGCTTATCCCAAACACCGATCTTACGAGTATGACAGAAGAAGACAGATACTGTCTTGTAACCTTAAACAGATGGTCCCACGATCCTATTTTTACCCAGGGAGATGTATCCATTTTACTGCTTACAGAAAATCTCTCGGACATAAATCTCTCTTTGGTAAGATCTCCAAGTACAGTTAAAGTGAGTATACCAATACCTGATGAAAGCATAAGAAAAAGCTTCCTTGAATTCCTTGAAAGAAAAGAAGAGCTTATCCTCGAAAGCAGGCTGAATCCCGACAGAATGGCTAAGCTTACCAGTGGATTGAATCTAATGAATCTTAATCAGATAGCTGCTGAATCTTTCCAGGAAGATAAACCTGTTACTCTGGAATACCTGAAGAAAAAGAAGAAAGAGATAATAGAAAATGAAGCATCCGGTTTACTTGAGTTTATCGAGACCAGCCACAATCTTTCATTAGTTTCCGGTCATGATTTTGTTAAGTCACGCTTCTACAGTGCAATTAAAGCAATTAAACAGGGCCGCCTGGATGTGCTTCCAATGGGATACCTTATTTCGGGTCCTATAGGTACAGGGAAATCATTCATGGTTTCTGCATTCGCCGAAGATATTGGCATACCCATGGTCAAATTTCTAAATATAAGATCCAAATGGAATGGCGTTTCAGAATCAAACCTGGAAAAAGCACTGATAATTCTTAAAGCAATGGCTCCGGTTGGAGTTATGATAGATGAAGCTGATGCCTTTCTGGGGGATAGAAATCAGGATGGTGATGCCGGAACCAGTAATAGAATATTTGCACAAATTGCATCTTTTATGGGGAATACTGAATATAGAGGGAAAATTCTTTGGTTTCTATTATCCAGTCGCCCGGACTTAATCCCTATTGACCTTAAAAGACAGGGTCGTGCCGAAGAACATCTGGCACTTTTCTATCCTGAGACCTTTGAAGAGAAAGAAGATCTGTTTCAAACACTTATAAAAAAACTTAAAATTAAAATACAAAAGTTTCCTATATCAGACCTTCTTAAAAAATATCACTTTAATTCTTCCGGTGCAGACCTGGAAGCAATACTTATACGGGCCAAGTTTAATGCTGCAATGAATAATCATATTACGATAACAAAACAGGACCTGGAGGAAACCATGAGAGATTTCATTCCTCCTTCCTATCCACATGAAATAGAGCTTCAAAATCTTGTTGCAGTCCTTGAGTGTACAAGCAGGGAGATGATACCAAAGAAGTTTCAGAATCTGGACAGAAAAAAACTTGTCTCACAGATAAGGGATCTAAAAATGCTTCTAGGGGAAATCGAGTAGGGGCGTACGGCCGTTCGCCCCAACTCATTGAAATGGTTCGCACCAAACCTAATTACACATTTTGCCCCTACACATTCCAGGGGG
>CBDVAD010000096.1:0-9809 GCA_965371875.1 uncultured bacterium | reverse complement strand
TTCGCTTGCCTGGAAAGTTCATCAACATCAAACCCGCAAATATAGTCAAGAGTCCCTGGCCGGGTATAAAAAGAAGTATTACACCAAAACAGACAAGTATAAAACCTGTACCATTTTTTATCACAACCAGAATTAGATTATATGGAAAAGCAAGTTTATTTATAATACCGCTATTTACTTTACATGAAAAATAATCTACCGGAAGTTTGATGAGAACAAAAGGAACTATGACCAAAACAGAAAGTATGAGTATCAGTGAACCTGAGATTATCCACCAAAACTGAACCGTAAATTGGGTGATATTCTCAATTATCATTCTATAATAGTACATAAATTTATCAATTCTTTCAATTTAATCGGCATATAATTTTTTTGCTTTTTATATTATTAAACTATGCTACAATCCCTGGATGAAAGACCGGGTGTACAATTTGGATATCTCTTCCGAGAACAGTCTTGTTACTGTAACAGCTAATGGAACATATACTTTAAAAAATATAAAAGATCTTATCCATGCAGTTATAAAAGATCCACTGTATAAATCACATTATAATTCTATTATCGATATAAGAGATGTAATATACACTCCTGAATTCAATGAAGTACTGGCAATATCCAATTTTGTAAATTCATTTAAACATTACTTTAAGGGAAAAGTAGCGATAATCGCCAGAGGGAAAATACTTTATAATATGTTTAGGCTATCGACTGTGTTTGTATCAAGACAAGGTATAAAAAGTAATATATTCATGGATCCTGAAGAAGCTATGGCATGGCTTGAGAATACTGCTGCTCTACAGATACATTAGCTAATAATACAATTAGTTATTATCCCGGAGGTATATTGTATTTAGAGCATCATTTCCAGTTACAACATATGTTTTTGCCCTGCTCATGATTTCTCCCATTGTACTCACCCATAAATGGTAATTAAATATACCAGCCCTTTCCTGCAATTCTTTCTCTAATTTTATAAAAATTGCATAATCTGAAGCTGCAGTATTTCGGATCCTTTCTGCATCTATCCTTGCCAGATCAACTAACTGTCTTGCTTCTGATCCTGCCTGAGCAAGAATTTCATTGGATCTGTTTTTTGCTTCCTCTATTCTCTTACCACGATCAACTTCGGCACTTTTAACATCTCTGAACGAATCTTCAACAGCACCTTCAGGAACCATTACATCCTTAAAAAATAAAGACTGAATGGTAACTCCAATTTTATAAACATCAAGTATTTCCTGTAAATCCCGTGCCATTTGGAACTCCATCAGGGTATCACGAAGCAATAGTCTATCTATTGAAGAACGGGCAATATGAAAATTCAGAATTTTTTCGGCTTCTGAAGCTATAAGAGAATCCGGATCCTTACAATTAAATAAATAGTCCCCGGGTAATATAACCTTATATTGAACCGTCATGAGAACATCTACTATATTGTTATCACCTGTCATAAACTGTTTAGAAAACTTACGGGAATCCAAAAATAAAATTGACGGAGAACCTTCTTCATAATCCATTATTTTATATTGAAGTTCATCTGAAAGCTGACCCTTAAAACCTGTACGGGACTGACCAATTTCAATAATTTTCAACTGCTTTATATTTACGCGATACAATTTACCAACAGGCCAGGGCAGACGATAATGAATACCGGGTTCAACTATTTTGTCTGCTACACTGCCAAAAACTGTTACGACACCGGCTTCCTCATGTGAAATAGAGTAGATACCGGAAAGACCCCAGGCACAAATAAGTAATATAATTATACCTGAAACAAACCATTTAGAATCTTTTAGTACCCGTTTTAAATCGTTCATTCACCAAGTCCAAGAAGTTCACTGTCCATTTCCAAAAGCTGAAGAAGTTCGTTCTCTGTGGAAAGAATAAAGGTACTGTTTTCTTTGAATATTTTTTCATATGCCCGGAGAAGATTCCAGAAACGATAAAATTTTTCATTTGCCTCAAATGCATCTGAATAAATTGCCGCAGCTTCAGCCTCCGCTTCTGCAATCATTACTGCAGCCTCCAGGCGAGCCTGAGACAACATAATCTGTTTTGTACTATCAGTTTCAGAAATAATAATCTTGGCCTGTTCCTCTCCTTCAGCCCTATACCTGTGAGCAATACGCTCCCTCTCTGCCACCATCCTCTCAAATACCTTACGCTTATTCTGTTCCGGCAGAATAACACGTTTAATATCAACAGATATTATGGATATACCATAGTTCCTGTCAAAATCAGGTATCGCTGCATCTGTAATTATCTGTGAAATTTCATCAATACGAACATCCTCACTCTTTGTAGAAAGAAAGGCTTGAAGATGGTACTGTCCAACAGTGTTGTAAATATAAGATCGCATATTATCGCTAAGTCTATTCTCTGCAGATGAATCAGTCTTAAGTATCTCAAAATATTTAACAGGATCACTTATTTCCCAGATAATAAAATATCCTAGAGTGATGTTCTTCAGCACATTGGTTTCATCAGGTATAAATACTTCCAGAGCAACAGGCGAAAAAATGCGTATTTTTTTATCAATTCTATGAATCTTCTGAATTGGATATGGAAGTTTAATATTTAAACCAGCTTCAGATATTACTCTTTCTACCCGACCGAACTCAGTAATTATTGCATAAGAGTCTGCTTTGACAGTAAAAAGAATGGAACCAAGAATCAAAATTACTGCAGAAAAAATAGCTGCAATTATTATCATTTTTTTCATTTAATTAAATAACTCCCTTCGCTTAAATCAAGCCGGATCTTTCCCTCGGAAATATCCTTAAAAAAGATAATTTTTCTTTTATCCGACAACAGATTAATCCAGCTTTCAAGTACAGTCCTGAGAACTACTTCGTCAGGATTTTTCTGATATGCATTCTCTAATACATTAAAAAGCAAAACTTCCTGAGATGCCCTTAATATTGTGCTTCTCGACTGTGAACGTGCATTAGCCTCTATTTCCTTAACAAGTCCCCTGGCATAGGGAAGTTGTGTCTCCCTGTAAGCTTCAGCATTATAAATTTGTATTTTATAATATTCTTCATCGTCAAAAACATTTCTATAACGACCAGCAGTCTCCTCCGGGGGATGAAGGTCAAAAAGAACGATGTTTTCTACTTTTATACCACTTTCATAATAGTCCAACTCACTCTGAAGTATTTTATGGATACTATTTTCAATATCCTCCCTCCTGGAAAGCATAGAACTGAAAATATCATGTTTTCCAAATTCTCTTCGAATAAGCGCACCTGTCAACTCTCTCATCAACAGCTCAGGCTCTTTATTGGTAAGGATAAAATCCAGAGCATTGGAAATAACATAGTCAATATTCAAACTGACATGAATAAGATTACCGTCACCTGTAAGCACCTCAGATTCTTCCCTGAAATTACTATAAGAATTGGATATATGAATCGTCTCCCATTGATGTATTAAAATATCAGAAAGATCATCTTTCTCTAATCTATAACCTATTCTCATAGTCCTGACAGAGGAAGTATTTATGATTATCAGCTCTGTTACCGGAAACACAGGGTCAAAAAACAGTCCTGGTTTTATATTTTCTTTAACTACCCTGCCAAATAAGAAAAGAACACCTCTCTGACTAGTATCAATAACAGTAAAACTGAATAGTGTATATATAAGCATTATAAAACTGATCACCCCTGTAAAAACCAGCCTTTTCCTGGATCGGGCATAGGTGATAACTTTCATAATAATTATATGTACCGCCTCTAATGCGGGAAATCTGAAATTTACAGGGAGTTGATCATCTTTATCAAAAAACACACGAAGGGCTCCAACCAACATTTCCAAACCCTGGTAAAGAATAATAAAAAAAAGTCCAAAGGCTGCCAATCTGTCTAAATCCAGACCTATCATACTTCCAAGCAGAGCTACCAGAACACCCACCGAGGAAAGCATATCCGCCCGGGTATGATGACTGTCAGCAACAATACTTTGTGAGTTTACTTCTATGCCAATCATATTCTTATACTTAAAAAGAATGTATGTAAATATAATTAGAATTGCCTGTCCACCTATAGCTGCAGGAAGCATTCTTACTTCAACACGAGCCCTGAACCAAAGCTGAATAAAAAAACCAACTGCTATTCCTATTATAAAAAAACTTATAATTAGAGTTACTATACCTTCAATTTTTCTGGATTTCTTCTTCTTATCATCAATAAGTTTTTTATCAATTAAAAAACCTATCAATACAATTACAGAAACCAGTAAGTCTGTAAATGAATGGAAACCGTCAGCACCTATTGCAAGAGAACCAGTAAACAGGGCAAGTACAACTTTCGCTGCGGAGAGAAGCAGGTTACCTACTATGGCAACTATTATTACATGTAATTTTCTATTCATATTCAGGGCTATCCATTAAATTAATCCCACTGACGGGAAGTTGGTTTTTATTGCTTAAACAGTGGTCTAACAGTAAACATATCATATTTAGTAACAAATTCCTGAAGCTAAGGATTACCGGACAGCCTCAAATAAAAAGGGAAATACCCGCCCGTTCAGGGCGGGTTAATAATTTACTAACGAGCTTCAGAATTCAAAGCTAATTGATTTTCAATTGCTCTTGCAGAAAGAGATTCCGGTACTAGTTTCCAGTTATCTACAATATCTTCCGGTCCCCATTTACCTTCAAGCTCTAAATATTCAACCATAAGATCTCTCATAGGTTTGGAAGAATGATAGGTAGTTTTGCTGTTGATAACACCATCTGTAAAAAGACCGGCAGCCTTAAGATGTCCACCACCGCCATTATAACGATAATCGTTCAGAGTTACATTGTACACCTTGTCTAAATCAAAGGTTGACCCATCAAGATTTTTCATATTTACAATTCTGTTCCCGGATTCCTTAGTTAAATCAAGGTCATATAGAAACCCCTGGGCCATATCGTAGTTATATCCACGAATATCCGGGTTAACCAGAGATATACTGTCTACATTACCTTCATCAATTACATTGAAGTAATTGGCCGAGTACTCAAGATAAGCCTTAATCTGTGCGCCTGTCATATCAAGGGCATAAAGAAAGTTCTCATAGATGTAGATACCGGCAATATTTCCAACAGTTATCTCACCCTCAGGAATAGTCAGATTGGGATTGAAGGCAGCGGCAAGACTTATATCTGCTCCACTAAAATGAAGCTGTGTTTCCTGAATAAGTTCAACAATTGCAGATTCTTCATAATAGGAACGGAGGGAAGGAAGATCTGCTGTTGCATCAGCAATAGGAGTTTCGGCATAGGCCATTGCACCATTGATATATTCGGACATATGCTTCATAATTTGAGGATCTTCAGCAACATTCTCCATGGCATAGGTCTTGACTGAAACATCTTTAACTACCCAGTCAGAACTTTCACCTTTCACAGAAATGCTAATATGACCAAGTCTTTCACCCCAGTTTTTAGCCTGAACAAATTTAACTCCGTTTACAACATTATTTCTATCGTCACGAAATTCTGTATTTTTCTCATCATCAATCTGCTTATGGGAGTGCCCTGTAATAATAACATCAATACCGTTTGGTCCACCGCCAATTGCCTCTGCAACTAACGCAGAAGCATTCGGTACAGGAACGCCTAATGCTGCAGCCTGAGTACCACCGTATTCATCGTTCATACCGGAATGAAAAAGACCAACAACAACATCACACTTCTCTACATCCCTTAAAATAGGAACATATTTTTCTGCTGTTTTCACCATATCAAGGAAAACATGATCTTCATGAGTTGCATCTTCCAACCACATTGGAATTCCAGGAGTAGTCATCCCCAGAAAACCTATCCGAACTCCATCAATCTCTTTAATCATATATGGCTTGTAATAAGGTTTATCCTGATTATCTTCCCATACTGCATTGGCACTGAGAACAGGTATTCCAACTGCTGCCATCTCATTGGCAACTTTAAGCATAACCTCATTTCCCTGCTCAACCTCATGATTTCCAACGGACCATGCGTCATAACCCATTTTGGAAAAAATTGCCGTCACAGGATTAAGTTTCTCAGTTTCTATGGAATTATAGTAATAGGAGAGAATTGTTCCCTGAATACTGTCACCACAGGATACAAGCATGGAGTTGTCATTTTCTGCAGATAATTTCTTGTACAGAGTAGAAACCCTTGCAAGACCACTGGGTCTTGGATTTCCACGGGACATCCTTGGTCCACCCTGACCGTAATCCCAGTCAAAAATCCAGCCATGTTCATCATTGGTAGTAAAAATATTTATTTCCACTACTTCTCCGTCCACAGCCCTGGTTGCTTTTAGTTCCTGAGGTTCAAAAGCCATCATAGGATATGAATCCAGTTCAGCTTCTTTCTGTCCTCCTGCAAACAGACCGGTTGGAATAACCAGAATCAGCAGAATCAGAGTAAGAAACAAAAATGTTCTTTTAAAATTTTTCATGCATCCTCCTTAAGATGTACCATGATGTTTTTCATCACGATAATGTTAAAATATTATAGTTTTTAACAACTCAGATTAACTCACTTTATATCAGTTGTCAATTATAGTTTTTAATTTCCATTTTACTCTAACCATCAGCTCCCTTTATAGACTCAAGGAAAATATCACCATATGAATCCAGTTTAACCTGTCCGACACCATTTATCTCCAAAAAAGTTTTCCTGTTTTGTGGCAGCTTAATACACATCTCTCTTAGAGTCTTATCAGAAAAAATCATATAAGGAGGAAGGCCTTTCTTCCGTGCAATCCCCAGCCTTAACTTCTTAAGGATACCAAAAAGAGCTTCATCTCCTTTGCCGAAATCTACCGCTACCTTTGATTTCTTTGTATGATTCCTCTTTGCTACAGATAATTTTTCCTTGCCGTATAAAATCAGTTTCCCCTTCTCTTTAATTCGAAGAACACTGTATTGCTCTTCATCCCTGAAAATACAGTCCTGTCCCAGAAGTTCATCAATTATTCCATGCCAGTGATCTTTACTTTCGTCTTTTCCAATTCCATATGTAGGAAGCTGATCATGACCATTCTGTCTGATTCTCTCAGTATTGGCCCCTCGTACGATATCAATTATATAATTTATACCAAATCGTTCTTCCACCCTTTTTATGGCAGATAAAATCTTCTGCGCTTCTACAGTACCATCTATAAGCTCTATCTCATCATTGCAGGAATCACACATTTTACAATCACCGGGAAAAGCTTCATCGAAGTATGATAACAGCTGCTTTCGTCTGCAGATACTTGTCTCAGCATAGGAAATCATCCTCGAAAGGTTCTTTTTGGCCCTGATCTGCTCCGCTTCATCTTCAATATTTCGAATATGATACAGAATCTTCCCTGTATCACCTCTGCTGTAAAGAAGCAGGCAATGAGATAGTTCACCATCACGCCCTGCTCTCCCGGTCTCCTGATAATAACTCTCAATACTCTTTGGAAGGTCGCCATGAATAACAAAGCGGACATTGGATTTATCTATACCCATTCCAAAAGCGATAGTGGCGACAATAATATCAACCTCATCCTTTTTAAACAGATTCTGATTCTGCTTTCTTGCAGTATCGGAAAGACCGGCATGATAAGGAAGAGAGGCTATACCATGTTTATTAAGATAAGTGGACGTACTCTCAACATCCTTTCGGGTTGTACGATAGACAATCCCTGAGGTTCCCGGATGCTCCCTTACAAAATCCATTATCTGCTGATTAGCATTGGATTTACGGGAAATTCGATAGTACAATTCTTTCCTGTTAAAAGATGCCCTGATGAGCAAAGGTGAATTTAATTTCAGATGGGTAATAATATCGCTCTGAACCTTTTTGGTTGCTGTTGCAGTGAATGCAGAAATGACTATATCAGGAAAGTGTTCACGCAACCTGGAAAGAGACAGATAATCAGGTCGAAAATCATGCCCCCATTCTGAAACACAATGAGCTTCATCAACAGAAATATGGCTTATACTGACATTCTGAAGTTTGTTGATAAATCCATCTACTGCAAATCGTTCAGGAGCAATGTAAAGCAGTTTCAGTTTTCCATTTTTTAATCCGGAAAAAACAATGTCAGCATCTTCATAGGACAATGAGCTGTTTATATATCCGGCCGCAATACCATTTTCAATTGCGGCATCAACCTGATCCTTCATAAGAGCAATAAGAGGACTTATAACCACTGTAAGGCCGGGAAGAAGTATAGCCGGAAGCTGATAGCAAAGAGACTTTCCTCCTCCGGTCGGCATAGCAGCAAAAACATCCTGCCCATTTAGAATTGATGTTATTATTTCTTCCTGATTAGGTTTAAAGCTGGAATATCCAAAGGTGGTTTGAAGACTTTTCTTAATATCCATAAACTATTTTTAACAACCTCTTACATTTTACCTATGAGCTGCAAATTGCTCCCTGTTTAAGGGCTTTATTATTTTTAATTCACTCGCTTCAGTTTGTTTCGTTTTGTATAAATCCCAACGCAGCTGAAGACTAAGCCAGAAGTCTTCTGACATTCCAAAAAGCTTTGCCAAACGCAGAGCTGTGCTGGGAGTCACACCCCGTCTTTTATTTACTATTTCATTTATGCGCTGATAAGGTACATGTATATCTTTTGCCAATTCGCTCTGGGTCATACCCATAGGAATCAGGAACTCTTCGAGAAGCATCTCTCCCGGGTGTGTAGGCTCTCTATTTGTTGGTATTCTTACCATATTGGTCCCTCCTGGTTTCTAGTGATAATCAGTAATTTCAACTTTATCAGGGCCATTATCTTCAAATATAAAACAAATTCTGTATTGATCGTTGATCCTAATACTATATTCACCTTTTCTATCTCCAGATAATGATTCAAATCTGTTTCCTGGTGGAATTCGAAGTTCTTCCAGGTATTGAATAGAATCAAGTTGATCCATCTTCCTCGCTACTATCTTCCAAAGAGATCGAGGACATTTCCTCCTGGCCTCTTTTGTATTCTTACCATTGAATATATCCTCAGAACCTTTATCTTTAAAAGTTTCAATCATTATAACATAATAGCACGGATATCATGCTACAACAACAGTACAAATTGATTTTCTGCAATAGATCAGTTTTCATGATTAACAATCCAATTTTTTACATCTGCAAATGGATATCTTTCAAAAACACCAAAAGAGGATAATTTTTTAATTCTCAATTTCGAAAAAACAGGTGTATTTATACCGCAAAGAAACTTTGTCAGATTTAATATGGAAAACTGATCTCTCATTGCTGCAGTAAATTCATTAGTAATCTCTTTAAAATTAAAACTTGAAAGTAATTTTAATTCCGTAGATTTTTCCATTACTATTTTTCCGGTTTTACAAAAGGAACAATGACCACAATTTTCCTTTTTCAGGATCTCCCCGAAATACCCGGCCAGTTTACCTGAAATACATGAATCACTTTCAAAAAACCCTATCATATCGTGTATTCTATGTATCCCCTGATCTTCTTTAAGTTTAAACAAACTATACATTTTCTCTGCAACACTTTCTATATCAAAAGATTGTGACTCTATATCATAAACTTCGGTTGCCTGTTTTGACTGCAGTTCAATCCATCCCTTTTCGTCGAAATATTCCAAAGCTGTAATAATACGTTTACGATCTGTACCATATCTGTTTTGTATCTCAGGAATATCTACATAAGTCCAGGTCTTTTTTGTACTGCTGTAATCAATTATTGCCTTAACAAACTCCCTTCGTTCACCATCAAAATTACTGATAATCTCCTCTGAGTTAGTATGGTACTTAAAGGAGTATTCGCTGAAAAACGTATATTTAGGTTTAATAATACCTTCCAAATCCAAATA
>CBDVAD010000095.1:0-9937 GCA_965371875.1 uncultured bacterium | reverse complement strand
AGTTCCCCATTAAGATAACCTGAAAGGGGAATGTTATTAAAACGGTTCAGAGGAGCATCCTTAAAGGCAGCTGTAAAAGCAATATCTTTATCCTGAATGTTAATTTTACCTTCGTATTGTTCTTCATCTAAAGAAAATAAGCTAATATCACCAACCAACTCCAGAGTTTCTGAATTATCATAGTTAAAATAACCAGATCCTGTGAGAGATGATAAAGTATCAATGTAACTAATTGTTGTCAAACTGATTTCATCTTCTGAAATATAACCTTTTAGATTTAAAGTGTTTTCTGCTGCCAGACCGGGAATATTTGAAATAGCGAAATTATTAACTGATGCCTGCCATTTATTGGAACTATTAAAGGACCCGGCTGTATCCAAACTTATTTCGGTAATATTTTCACCTATTGGAATAGGTAAATCTAATATTGAAAATCTGAATTCTGAAACATTCCCTAATCTAAACAAGCTTCCTGATAAATTATAGCTTCCTTCAAAGAAAATTCCTTTATCCTTATAATAGGATATATTTAATGCATATGGTAATTCTTCATAGATAAAATCCAAATCAATAATCGTTGATCTATTTGTCATTTTTGCTTTTACTAGCCCATCAAGGTATCTATTATTCCAATTTACAGATATGTTATTAATTTCAAAAGATTCATTATTTCCAAATGCAGTAAAGTTTATTTTATCACCTTTTTCAGACGAAAGTTCAATTTGAGATGCAGAAAAAGAATATTGCTTAAAATCTGTTGAAATAAATAATTCTGAATCAAGACTTAGCTCTGACATACCTTTAACGTATGAATCTATCTGGGAAGGAATCATTTCTACCAGAGTATTAATAGGTGTATTGACTGTATTAATAGCCAGGTTAAGAAATAGATCAGGATTATGTTGAATATTTCCATCAATCAGTATTAAATCATTATTCAGAGGAATAGGAGCTTTGGGAGCATTAAGACCAAAAGACACCTGAAAATCAGTATCATTCTTAAAAAAATCCAGTTCTGAATATAAATTAAAAATTTGTATTTCATTGATTGTTATATTGGTTCCTGAAAGAACCAGGCGGTTATTTTTTCTGTCTATGCCTATTTCTGCAATTATTTCTGTATTAAAAAGATTGTAGGAAAAATATAAGTCTCCTGAAGGAAGAAATCTATCAAGATTAAGATCCCCTTTAAAAAATAATACTCCATCATTGGTAACTGCCTTTAATTTTGTAAAATCTATACTTTCATTGTCCCCTGCTAATGAAATATCAAGTAAAGCCTGTACAGGAAGTAAATCGTTATTTGTAATTGCTTCTATTTCGGCTGTATATAAAATTTTAGCAGTATCAAATAAATAATTAAACTCAGCACTTCCTGTTACTGAAGTACCAAGCCATTGAATGATTGAGGAATCTATTTCTTTCGGAGTAAAATAATCGAGTGGTATGAAATTTTCACTGGCAAATTTCCCCGACAATTTTCGATTAACTGTTGAATAGCTTAATCTGATATCCAGAGGTCTGGCGTCTTCCACTTTTATTAACTCAAATAATCCATCCTTGTAAGAGGCCTGAAGAGAAAGCTTATTTATGCGTACAGAACTGGTTTCTATGGATTTTAATACAATCCGTGAACTAATAAAATCCAGATGATCAGACAAAGAGCCGGAAAAGAGAAATTTTGAACTACCAGTCAGAGATTCAAATCGGTTAATTTTGGTTTTTATAATTCCTCTGGTATCAAAATGTAATTGTTTATTTTTATAATTCAGATCGAAAAACAGCCTGGAGAGCTGAATAGATTCTTCACCTTTTGTCAGCTTAATCTTAAGATTTCGTCCACTTATTTTTATATCAGGTAAATTTATATCAGTTCTTTCATCCGTTCCATATGTTGAAAACAGCTCAAAAAGTTCCTTGTCATCATCATAGTTAAAATTAAAATCTGATTTAACAATTCTAACCTCTTTTAGTGAATTAAGTGCATTCCCTGATAGAACTTCAAACAAATTGTAATAAATTCTTATACGATTAATGTTGATAAGTTCTCTGTCATTATCAAGTATCGAAAAATCTCTAAACTCCATATACATAAATAGTGATGGAGAAATAGTTGAATAACTGATTTTACGATTTAATTTTTCTTCTATTATATTGATAGTCTGATTTTTGATTTCAAGTATACGCTGATCAATTTTATTTTGTACAGGGATTAGTATTAATATTGTTACAGCTATTATCAGAACAAAAAGAGAAGCCTGTATTATATTGATTTGAGTTGTCTTAAGCTTCAGGTCAGAACCTCTTTTGCATATCCATAGTAGTAAATATACTTAAGATTATCTCAAAAACCTTGTTTTTTCAATCTATTAAGTCGAAGCAATTCCAAAACCATAGGTTTTTGGAATTGCAGGCTGCTTAGTAACAATGGTTTTATACAATAATTGGATTGCATTAAAAAACTATAATAGCTATAACAATAAAAACAACTAAGTTTTTAAAAGCAGTATAGTAATAAGATCGGTAACAATAAGGATAAAAAATATGAGTAAAATCAAAATAATCAATAATTTTATAGTCTTTGAAGGTTTGGATGGTGCCGGAACTACTACACAGACCAATTTACTGGCAGCTAAGTATGATTCTCTTAATATACCATGCATAAATAGCTGTGAACCAACAAAAGGCTTTATTGGTAAAGCAATACGGGAAGTTCTTTCAGGTGATATAAAGGTTGCATCGGGAACTATCGCAAAGCTCTTTGTCAGCGACAGGCATGAACATCTATACAATCCTCACAATGGAATTATAAGCAGGTGCATGGCTGGTGATTTTGTAATCTCTGACAGATACCTCTTTTCCTCTCTTGCCTATCAATCTCTTGATTATGGGTTTGATAATGTTATGGAGTTGAATAGAACATTTCCACTACCTGAACATCTTTTTTTCCTTGATGTACCTGCTGAAATATGCCAGCAAAGACTTTCTTCAAGAGATCTCATCGAGATTTATGAAGATCATGATCTACAGGAAAGTATAATAGACAACTACAACAGATCTCTAAAATTCTTTGCTGACTCAAAAATGAATATCCATATACTGGATGGCACTCTGGATAAATATGAACTTGGAAAAATAATATGGAGTAAACTAGCTGCCAATCCGATAAGTTAAGTGTGAAACGATTTTTAATAACAATACTACTGTTCCTCATTATCTCCCATAGTCAGCTCTGGTCATATAAACTTCTGTATGCCGAGCAATACTATAAACTATATCACCAGAACCTCTATCAGTATCCTGAAGATTTTAATGGCAATATATGGTACCTGGAACGTGCTCTAACCCGTCCGTTCGTTAACCCGTTAAATGCTCTTACACAAATAAAAGATCAGAGTGTCTGGGAAAGGTACAGATACCTCTTCTATATGCATGTAAATTTAAAAATGGTAGAGCAATACAGACATCTTGGAAGCAAGTACGATAAACGGATAGCGTACTTTTTTAATGAACCCTGGAAGGAACAAAACCTAAAAAGCCTGGAAATAGCTGAAAGTTATTATAAAGCTGCAGAATACTACTGGGGAGAAGCACTTGTCTGGCTGGAAAAGGTGAATACATTAGATTATTACTTTCTTTCTGATATTCAAAACTGGGAAGATGAAAGATTCAGGATAATAACTGGTGATCTGGATTACGAAGAGATAATTGGAATGGATCTTAAACGTCTGGAAGGTGTTAGAGCTGATTTTCTGGGCATGGATGAGAATACTTACTGACCTATTTTATAAACATCGCATCACCATATGAAAAGAACATGTACTTTTGCCTGATTGCTTCTTCATAAGCATCTTTAATTCTTTCCTTACCTGCAAATGCTGAAACCAGAAGAATGAGGCTGGAATCGGGAGTATGAAAGTTTGTAAGCATATGATCTACCACTTTAAACTTATAACCAGGGTATATATAAATATTGGTAGAAGATTTTCCTGAAATAATACTGCCGTTATCCCTGGATCCTTCCCATGCAGATTCAATAGTTCTTACAGATGTGGTCCCCACAGCAAGGATTTTTCTGCCTTCTTTTTTTGCCTGATTTATCTTAAAGGCTGTATCCTTTGATATCTCATACTCTTCTGTATGCATTGTGTGCTCTTCAACAATATCTGAACGGACTGGAATAAATGTCCCGAGTCCTACATGAAGAGTTACAGATACTACATCAATTCCTTTTTCCTCTAATCTTTCCAGTATCTCATCCGTAAAATGGAGTCCTGCTGTCGGAGCAGCAACAGAACCTGTATTCTTTGCATAAACAGTCTGATAACGATCTGAATCTTTTTCTGTATCCTCTCTTCTGATATAGGGAGGAAGGGGCATATGACCATATTTATCAAGCCAAAGATCATCGATTTCTTCAGAAAAAGTTATCTCTGCACCAGATTCGCTTATACCGGAAATTTCCCCTTTTACATTTCCTCTAAATGTAAATCTCTTGCCGATTCTTTGTTTTTTCTTTTTTGAAACGATAGCTTCCCATGTATGCAGACTTAGTTGCTTAATAAGTAAAAATTCGACCTTCCCTCCTGTTTCAGAGGTACCATACAGTCTGGCCTTTCTAACCCGGGAATTATTAACAATAATCAAAGTGCCATCTTCAACCATATCCGGAAAATCAGCAATCATCTTGTGATCTAACTTTCCTGTATTCTTATCCATTACAAGCAGTCTGGATTCCCCTCTCTTGTCAGCAGGTGTCTGTGCAATCAGCTCATTAGGCAGATTAAAATAAAATTCGCTGGTTTTCATCTATGTTTTTATCCAGTTTAAGGTGTTTGTAAGCAAGTTCAGTAACCATACGACCTCTGGGAGTACGTGTAATAAACCCCCGCTGTATTAAATAAGGTTCATAGAACTCCTCAATAGATTCACTGGCTTCTCCTACAGATATTGCCAAAGTATCAACTCCTACAGGTCCACCCTGATAGTTTGTAATTATAGTACGTAAAATCTCTCTGTCATGTTTTTCCAGACCATACTCATCAATCTGCAATCTCTTTAATCCTTCTATAACAATTTTTTTATTTATATAGCCATCTCCCAACACCTGGGCAAAATCTCTCATTCTTCGAAGAAGTCTGTTGGCAACTCTGGGTGTACCTCTTGAACTGGATGCCAATAGAACAGTTGCATCATTATCAATTGTAATCTCCAGTATCCCAGCTGACCGGCGTATAATACTCTCAATATCTTCTGCTGTATAAAAATCCATACGCACTGAGATTCCAAAACGGCTGTAAAGAGGACTTGCTACAGAACCTGCTTTAGTTGTTGCACCGATAAGTGTAAAAGGGGGGATTGGAATTCTAATAGTTCTGGCAGAGGGTCCCTGCCCTATTATCCAGTCTATTTCGTAATCTTCCATGGCAATATATAACATCTCTTCAATGGCAGGTTTAAGTCTGTGAATCTCATCTATAAAAAATACAGTCGATTCGCCAATGGTTGTTAATATTCCTGCAAGATCTTTTGGTTTATCAAGGGCAGGAGCAGATGTAACCTTAAACTCAGTTCCCATTTCATTTGCCATTATTCCTGCAAGGGTTGTTTTACCTAATCCGGGAGGACCGCTTAAAAACAGATGATCCAGGCTTTCCTTACGTTCCAGGGCTGCAGTAATAAAAATTGAAAGATTATTTTTCAGCTCCTTCTGTCCCTGAAAATCTTTAAGAAACTGTGGACGTAAATTATTTTCTTTTTTATCATCTTCGGCTTTATAATTCGGGTTTAAGAAAGGTTCATTTTCCATTTTTATCTATTTATCCTATGGAACTTAAAAAGACTATAGCTTCTCGAAAAAGTTCCTTTTCAAGAACATCACTTTCCATGGAAGAAAATTCAATTCTGCCGGAAATCTCAGTAAGAGCTTTTTTTGCAGCTTTTCTATCAAAACCCATCCCTGCCAGGGCTTCAATAAGATCTGAAAATTTATCACTGGCTCCATTTTCCTCTTCAAGTTTCAGTTTACCTCTTAAAGAAAGAACTATCTTGGCAGCTGTTTTCTTTCCTATTCCCGGAAGCATTGATAATCTTTCTGTATTACCATCATCCAAAGCAGCCACCAGCTCTTCTGTTCCAATTCCTGACAACATGCGCAATGCCTGTTTCGGTCCAATTCCTGATACTTTATTCAGTTCAAGAAAAACCTGCCGCTCTCTCTCATTAATAAACCCATACAGAACCATTGTATCTTCTTTATGGTGCAGATATGTATATATTCTTAAGTCTTCCTTAATTAAAGATGCTTTTCCAATTGTTGTTTCAGAGGCAGCCAGACTCCATTCAACACCATTATTTAACAGGTAAAGGGCAGATGAAGAACGGCCGCTGTAAGTACCATAAACACTGTTATACATCTGCTACACTCCTAAAGGTAAATTATTATAACAGCATATAGCTGCTGCAAGAGCATCGGCTGCATGATCCGGTTTTATTTTCTCTTTTATACCAAGAATTAGTTTAACCATTTCCTGCACCTGTTCTTTCTCTGCTCTTCCATTCCCTGTTAATGCCTGTTTTATCTGGAGAGGAGTAAATACAAAAGTATCTATTTTATTACTCTCCAGAGCCAGTAGAATAACCCCTTTAGCCTGGGCAACAGGGATCGCACTGAGCTTATTTCTTGCAAAAAATATATCCTCAACACTGGCCTTCCGGGGTTCATACTGATCAATAATATGTCTGATTGTATCATATATGATCATCAGTCTCTGTCCAGGGGTTTGGGAAGGGATAGTTTTAATATATCCATAATCGAGTGACCTGAACTTACTTCCTTCAGCTTCAATAACTCCCCACCCTGTTGCAGCTATTCCCGGATCTATTCCCAGAATCCTGATCATTTAATATTCAGCGTCAGGATCAAAATCATCAGGAATTTCAAGGTTTGTTGATACTGACTGAACATCATCATAATCTTCAATTTTATCAATCAGCTTTAAAGCTTTTGCAGTTTTTTCAAGGCTCAATGATATTGTCGACTCCGGAACCAGTGTTAGTTCTGCGGAAGTATTTTCGAAACCTGCAGCTTCCAAAGCATCTACAACTGTATGAAAATCCTCGGGACTGGTCAAAACCTCTATAACGTCTCCTTCTGTAGACACATCATCTGCACCGGCTTCAAGAGCTACTTCAAAGATCTCCTCTTCAGAATATTTTTCTGCATCGAAGATGATTACACCTTTTCTATGAAATAAGTAGGAAACAGATCCTGTTTCACCTAAATTACCACCGTTCTTTGTCAGTGTACTTCGAACATCTGCAGCTGTTCTGTTTTTATTATCTGTTAATGTTTCAATTATTAAAGCAACACCACCGGGGCCGTAACCTTCATATACAAGCTCGATGTAATCAACACCTTCAAGATCTCCAGTACCCTTCTTTATAGCCCTTTCCATGTTATCCTTGGGCATATTTACAGATTTAGCCTTAAGAATAGCGGTTCTTAATCTTGGATTTGCATCAACATCTCCGCCACCCAGACGGGCAGCTACACTTATCTCTTTAATAATTTTAGTAAAGATTTTGCCTCGCTTAGCATCGACAGCGCCTTTTTTATGTTTAATAGAGGACCATTTACTATGTCCTGACATATGAACTCCTTTGAATAATAAGTTACAACTCAAATTAACATAGTTAAAATTGAGCTGTCAAGATTAGGGTGTTTATAGAGGCCAGTTAATTTCTTTACTTGAAATATTCAGTGGATTACTTTCAATTAGTGCAGCGAGATCAACCAGAAAAGGATTTAATAGTGAAAGCCCTTCTTCTGTAAGATGAATAGTTTTTTCAGTAAAAATAAGCTTATCCTCCCACTTCTCTGTCACTGGTTTAAGGTAGTCCCTGATATTCATCTTAAAAACACTGTTAATGTGTTCTTTATCTATTCCCTTTATAAGGCGAAATCCCATCATAAGATGCTCCAGTAAAAATGAATCAGGTTTCAGGTATTCAACATCTACCCTGTTGTCAAAAGATATTTCATTTAACAAGAGTGATATATTACGTTTGTTTTCTATCCGTACCGGTCCGCCTGAACTCATCAATGTCGAAGCTGCTGAAGGACCAATACCTGCATAGCTTCCCATTTTCCAATAGTTCAGATTATGTAAAGACTGCTTTCCCTCTTTTGCAAAATTTGATATTTCATAACGTCTGTAACCATAAGATTTCAACAATTTAATTGAGTCATGCTGCATAATAGAATCCACAGATTCATCAACTGTTTTAACTTTTCCAGCTTTTAACATAGTGTATAATTTTGTAGACGGTTCGAAAGTGAGACTGTACATGGAAACATGATCCGGTTCAAATTGATTTACGAAATTAATATCAGATAAAGCACTATTAACTGATTGTCCCGGAACAGCGTTTATAAGATCGACGCTGAATGATCCCTCCCAATTATTTTTAATAATTTCCAATGTCTTTTGAGTTGTTAAAGCATCGGTATTTCTTCCCAGAGTACGTAAAATCTGGTCATCAAGACTTTGCACACCAACACTTACCCTATTTATTCCATTTGCAGAGAGGATTCGCAGCAGGCTCTTATTTACGGTTTCAGGATTAAGCTCGATAGTGAATTCAATAAATGAAGTATGTACAATGCTATTAAGATTACTTAAGAATTTTTCAAGCAAATCCAAAGGAATAGAGCTTGGTGTACCTCCTCCAATAAACAGAGTTTTTATTTCCGGTCTTCCCATTTTCTTTAAAATCATTTCTGTATCATCAAGGATATGGTTTAGAACAGCCTTTATTTCATCATTTGATGATAACTCTATAGAATAGAAATCACAGTAAGAGCATTTTTTTTTGCAGTAAGGTATGTGGATGTACAGGGAGGTTTTATTTATGGGTAGAAGGTTTTCTATAATGTTCAGGATTAATACCTCCCTGAGGATACTGTTTCTATTGTTGTAACATAAAAATCAAGCATTTGTTCAATAATCAGATCGATAACTGCCATTTTTTGAGTATAAATTTATTGAAGCGGGAAAGCAATTTACCCTGTATTTAGATACAGAGGGTAAGCATGAATAAATATATAGAATATAACCGCCATTCATTCCGAAAAAAAGGATATGATTATTCCCAGTCAGGATTATATTTCATTACAATCTGTACAGAAAATAAAATTCATCTGTTTGGTAAAATTACAAATGGAGAAATGCAGTTAAATAATGAAGGAAAAATAGTAGCCAAAGAATGGATAAAAACAGCAAAAATCCGCAACGAGGTGGAATTAGATAAATGGACCATCATGCCGAACCATTTCCACAGCATTATAAAAATAACACAACGTAGGGGCACGGCGTGCCGTGCCCATCTTCCTACCCAACAATTTACCCATCCTACCCAACAATACGCAAACCCAATCCCATATTCATTGCCAACAATAATCCGATCGTTCAAATCAGCCGTCACAAAAGGAATAAATGAATTGAATAATCATCCAGGAACAAAATTATGGCAGCGTAATTATTGGGAACATATAATTAGGAATGATGACGAATTATATAGAATTAGACAATATATAATGCGAAATCCGATTAATTGGCAAAAGGATAGATTACATGGGCGACAGTGATATTGGATATTATGGATTTATTATATAGGCACCGGTTCGGTTTATATTATTGTAATCAGTTCAGGATTTGTTTTTTTGGAAATGGGTATTTGTTTACATTGAATGTGTACGGGTTCATCTTGTGGATTGGGTGTGGATCATTTTATGTGAATTGTTACGGGTCATTGTGTGATTGGTTGCGGGTTAATATTTATACAGTGGGCACGGATTATATTGTTGGAATGGATACGGGGCCGTATTGTGAAAATGGGCGCGGTTCATATTATTAAATGGTTGCGGGGTAATATT
>CBDVAD010000094.1:0-10066 GCA_965371875.1 uncultured bacterium | reverse complement strand
TCATAGCACCAAGCATCATATATCCTCTTGCTTCTATGTCCGTTGGATCCTTTACTGCTTTTTCCAGATTTTTTATAACAAGTTCTATACCTTTTACTGCAATTCCATCACACATTGGATGAAAAACAGGGGCTGTTAAAGACTCAATGTTATGAGTCAAAGCATCCATTCCGGTAGCTGCAGTAAGGTGAGAAGGAAGACTAACTGTTAGTTCAGGGTCCAGAACTGCTCTTGCAGGGATCATTAACTGATGGCAAAGAAAAATCTTTCTACCCTGGGAGGTTGAACTGATTACAGAGCACTTTCCAACTTCACTTCCGGTACCGGCAGTAGTTGGTATTAAAACAATTTTTGGAAGAGGGCCTTTAATTTCTTTTTTTGTACTGGACTGTGCATCATAATCTGCTATGTCCCCACCCTCTCCAACAAGAACTGCAAGAGCTTTTGCAGCATCCATAGGGCTTCCACCACCTACACCGATGATAAAATCACAGTTTGCAGATTTATAAACTGCTACACCATTCTCAACATCCTCGTCATGAGGATTCGGCTGAACACCTGAAAAAACTTTAAATTCAATACTTTTTGCTTCCAGTACTTTAAGAATACTCTTAAAAGCGTCTGTTTTCTCCATCATGGGGTCTGTTACAATAAGGGGTTTTTTTACTCCTAATTCTTCGAACTCTCCCGGCAGCTCTGTGATTGCTCCCGGCCCATAAATTATGGACACTGGAAACGAAAACCTGGTGATCTCTTTTACCATCTTTTTCTCCTTTTCTAACCTTTATTTTCAGCAGTAGGAATTACAAGTTTATTCAACCAGTTTACAAACTCAAGCTGCCTGATTTTATCGGACAGGACATCATCATCTACTGCATATTGCCAACGTAAGTTCTTAAGATCTGTATTATTGTAAATAGATTCCAGATCTTCCGAGTATCTGACCATTTCATCATGACTGCCAAAGTATCCCTGTCTGGTTAATTTTTCTTCTCTGGACAAAATCAGCCTTGCAACGACCTTCAATGTATACTCAGGATGGTACTGTGTTGCCCAAAAAGTACCTTTTTTATACTTTACCTCGACTGACTGAACCGGTGTAAAATCGTTAGAAGAAAGAACCTTACTATTAGAAGGCATTTCTGTAATTATATCATCATGACTTATAAATCCGTCAAACACAGGCGGCTTACATTCATACATTGGATGAGATTTTCCTTCATCTGAAAGATGGATTTTTCTTGCAATCCCCATCTCTCTACCCTTGGGATTTGGCTCTACTTTACCACCAGCTGCATAAACAGCAATTTGAGCAGCCCAACAGCTTCCAAACTGAGGGATACCAATTTCATAGGCTTTTTTTGCTAAATCTACAAGCTTAGTAACACGCGGATCGTGATCATGATAAATAGTAAGATTACAACCAGGCCAAAGTATCCCGTCATAAACCTTAAGATCATTTCCTGCTGGTAAGTTAACATCCGGATCGCTTGTGTAAAACAAGTCATACTCAGCATCCGGAAGATGCTGCAGCAAAAGTTCTGCATACAATGTTCCTGCCCTGGTTACACCAAATTTATCAAATACTTCCCTGCTTTCTTTAGGATAGCTATCTGAAATTAGAAATTTAAGCTTCCCTGCCACAATTATTCTCCTCCAACTAAATCTTAAAATTTGTTTGCCTTTATTTTATCTAAATTCCTCCAGCCGTTCCGTCTCTCCTGACATCAGCTGTCCCCTGAAAGCCACCGCCCCCTGACTGTTCTTTAAGAACAGCCTGAATCCCACCAAAATAGAAACTGAAAGGTTCCCGTCTATTGATCTCATACCCTTCTTCTTTTAGACGGGATAGAACAGATGGATGAAAACGGTCAGCTTCGATACTTATAAGGTTGTTAATGGAGTAATGCATTCTTGGCTCTTCCATTGCTTCATATATGGTCATATTCCTATCTACTATATTGATAAGAAACTGGCTGAGGGCAGTAAAAATCCGTTGACTCCCTGGGCTTCCAAGAACCATCCATGGAGAGTCTTTGTAAAAAATGATTGCAGGTACAACTGAAGAAATGGAAAGACCATTGGGTCTGAAGTAGTGTGGATGCTCCGGAGAGTCCAGATTCATATCGGAAAGATAAGTATTATAAAGAAATCCGAGGCCTTCAGCAGCTGCTTTGCTTCCATAAAGATGATTTATTGACTGTGTAATACCCACAGAATTACCTTGAAAATCCATTACCGACAGATGTGTGGTTTCTCCACTGGCATCAGGAAAATATTTTTCCAGCATGCTTTTGATATTTATACCTGCGGATTCTCCGGTCAGCATAACATCATTTTCCGGAGAATAAGAATCTGGAAAGGGAATATTCTCTTCGTTTAGATGTAATGCTGATTTGAATATTCCTGCCAGTAATGAATATGATTCCGGAGTCTGAGCAGCAATAACAGATGAAGGGCAACGATCAAGAGCCCCAAGTGTATGGAGGAGCATTCTTCCACCGGAAGAGGGGGGAAGAGTTGCAATTTTCAATCCTCTGTACATTGTTGTAATGGGCTTTCTCTCAACCGGCCAGGGTATTCGCTTAAGATCATCAGATCGTAGGAATCCACCATTTGCACGCATATCTTCATCTATAATCCCGGCAGGTTTTCCTGTGTAGAAGTACTCCGGACCAAAGTCCGCAATGTCCTGAAGAATTAATACAAGATCAGGTTGAGTAAACAGATCCCCTTTTTCAAAAGGTTTTAAACCATCTTTAAGATAGTAGCGGGCACCGGATAAAGAGGGAACTTCCCTGAACAGAGAGAGTTCCTTTACCTGAAGATCATGCTGAAATTGAGTAATTTTATATCCCTCTTTGGCTATATTAATCGCAGGTTCCAGTATTTCATTCCATTTTAACAGGCCGAAACGCCGATGAAGGTGTCCCAGAACGGCAACAGTACTGGGAACTGTAGTTCCTGTGTACCCAACACTCAGGGATTCCTCACTCACAGAACTAATATCAGCCAGACCCGGAGCACGGCCTGATCCATCAAGAACTATGGTTGTGCCGTCTATATATAGGATAACTTTGGATTCACCTCCAATACCGCTTGCCTGAGGTTCGCAAACACCAATGGCAAATGCCGAGGCACAGGCTGCATCAACAGCATTTCCGCCTCTGCGCAGTATTTCAACCCCGGCCCTTGTTGCATCAGGGAATGCCGTTGCAACCATACCCTCACTTGCAGATGAACTTTTCATGTCCGGTGTTGGGCGGAATTTGCTCTCAATAGCTGTAATATCCATAGGACTCTCTCCTGATAACTATTCAAATAGATTTCTTAAAAAGTTTTCCTGATAATAAACGCTGGTGACTTATCTCTATCAGTAAAGAAAGAAGTTTTATCCGCTCAAGGAGACTTTTTTTAATCATATATTCCCGGTCACTGTGATCATGAAGGCCTATAGGACCCAGTCCATCGATTACCGGAGTTCCAGCTGCAGATATAATATTTGCATCAGACCCACCTGAACGGAATTCTTCAAGTACAGGAATATTAAGCCTTTTCCCCGCTTCGGCAGCAATATTATACAGTTCTCTGTTTTGTTCTGTTGTAACCATTGCAGGACGATCGGCTACCTTAACTATCCGGCTGGTTGTACCGGTCACGTCTATACACTCATTGATCTCTTCAAGTCTGGTCATAAAAGCACTAAGAGTCTCTTCAGTACTAAAACGAATATCTATGGCAGCCATGGCAGTTTCCGCTATGCTGTTCGGGCCGGTACCACCTTCTATTCGACCGACATTTACAGTCAGTTCCGGGAAGGTATTGTTTAAAGATTCTATCTCTATAATTTTATGAGCAAGAGCCAATACAGCACTGGATTTTTCTTCTGTTAAATTAGCCGCATGTCCGGCCTTTCCCGTCACGTATATCTCCAATCCAAGACGCCCCTTTCGACCAGTAACCACTTCCCCGTTCATACCCCCGCATTCGATGACCAGAGCCAGGGCACTTTTCTTTGCTTCTGAGGCAATAATCTCCCGGGATAAAGGAGAACCAATTTCTTCATCTGTATTAAAGATCACTCTAATAGGTATATTGGAAAGCATATTACAGGAATTGAGTGCTTTAAGGGCATAAATAATTGCAACAATACCACCCTTCATATCAATAACACCTGGTCCATATGCATTTATTTCATCTTCTCTATACCAGTTAAAATCAGTATCTACAGGAAATACTGTATCCAGATGGCCTACAAGTAAAATATTTCCGGAACTCCCTGCTGAATTAGAGGAGATAATCAGAGTATCACCTCCATTTTCATGTTCAAGGCGCTTTACACTGACAGGAAGATCCTCTATTGCTGTTACTACAGCATCACAAACCCGGTTAACACCGGGTATGTTGTGAGTACTGCTCTGAATTAAAACAAGTTCCTTTAGAAATACCAGTATCTGGTTTTTCTGCTCCTCCAGATATTCTATAGGAGTAGTTTCCATATTTAGACCTTATAGCCGGCAAAAGCAAAATCTGTTTTCTTATATATTTCAGGATCTGCATCCGGATAATCAACCTCTTCTCCGGACCAGGGTTTTCTTAAAATCACTGCATTATCATTTTTACCAATAACATTATCACGATGCATAGGAACCTTACCCCCTGCTGTACAGATAAAGCGGGGTATAGCGTCACCGGATATGTTTCCATACATACTTTCAACAATATCTCTGCCTATCTCAACCGGAACCCGAAGATGTGCAAATTGAGCATTTCTATAGGAACAGTTGAAAATATAGTAAGGACGAACATAAGCCTCATGAATAGTTTCACACAGTTTCCACATCTTTACACGAGTATCATTTATCCCCTTAAGGAGAACTGCCTGATTCAGAACTGTCATTACTCTGGACGAGAGCTTCCTGAAAGCCTCTCTGCTGACAGGAGTAATTTCCTGTGCTGTATTTATCTGTGTTACTACGCGAATAGGTTTTATATCATTGCTTTTTTCGAGTATATCGAGAAGTTCATCATCTATCCTCATGGGTGCTGTAACCGGGATACGGGTACCAAGACGTTTTACGGTAACATGTTCTATGGAGTCGAGCTCATCAAGAAGAAATTTGATAATTTCGTTGGGAAGAACAAATACATCTCCTCCTGTTACCAGAACATCACGAATGAAATGATTATTCCTTATATAGTCAAGAGCTTCCCTGTAAGCCTCTTTATTATAAATATTGTCCTTTTTCCCAATATGGGCAATTCTGAGACAATGGGTACAATACATGGCACACATGTTTGTCGATTTAACAGATACAACCCTGGGATAGAATTGATCAATCAATCGTGCCGGTGAGTGGTCCGCAGCTACCGGTGGAATTTCTTCACCCACATTGTCGACCATTTCCCCTGTAGGCACACACTGCAAAAGAACAGGGTCATTGATTTTTTCCGGCTGGATAAGGCTTGCATAATAAGGAGTTAAGCGCATGCGGTAGGATTCGGTAACTCTCAGAACATCCTTAATTACAGAAGAAGGAAGATCCAGAACTCTTGAAAGAGTATCAACAGAATTGATGGCATATTTTAGCTGTCCTTTATAGGAATTCCATTCTTTTTCACTCATTTTGAGCTCTTTCTTGATCCGCTTCTTATTTTCCTGAATCCTCTCCCATAGCTCAATACCACTTGGTGCTTCGGCATCTTTTCCATGGATGTAGTCTTCCACGCGTTTGTTGGCCGCCTGAACAATAGGAAGTGCACGGTTTATCCGGCCGCCCAGGGTAACTCCATGTTCATCGATCTCCTCATGACGCTTAGCTAAAGTAAGGAGATCTTCATAGTCCAGCCCCAGTTCAGAAGGAAGGATGCCCTGTTCCCGATGCAACTCAAGAAGCTGTAAAAAGAAATCAAGGAGAGGCTGGGTGAGCCTGGTTTGCTTCAGCTCGTTCAGGTTGTTTTGCATTTCATCGATTTTACCCCGGGAAACTCCGGAACCTGCAGTAACCGATGCGAACAGTTCGTCAAAAAGCTCCCCTGTAAAAAAATCAAGCTCCCCATGTTCAATTTTATTATCACTCATAATTATTCCCTCCAATAGAATTAATTACCTTCGTAATTCAGACTCCGGTATGCTATTAGGCCATTTAAGCTCCGCCCATTTGATCTATAGCAAATATCTATAATTAGTTCAATATGCTGAACTTAGTTTACTATATTATACACGATTATCAACTTTTTACACCTCTAATATTAGCCTTTAAAAAAAGTAATTATAGAAACCAGTTCAAAAATACTTCAAAAAAACCTTGACAGAGAGGTACAGTATGATAAACTAAGTTTATCATATTAAACTTCCACTGATACTTCCTTTGTAAAATATGTGAAATAATTTAAGGAGAGAAAGATGAAAAAGAATCTAATTGTCGTTCTGTTATCGCTGTTCATTGTATTCAGCGTTTTTTCAGGAGGACAGAAAGACACAACCGAAACAAGTACGACTGTTGCAGTAGCTGCACCAACTGTAGCAAATGCTATGGGGATATCAACTGAATTCCCTCAGCAGCTTGAATTGGCTGACTATGAAAAGCAGTCCGGCAAAAAACTTAATTTTACCGGCAATCCATTATTTGCTGATAAAGAGAGCAGCGGAGCACTTCAGTCTGTAGACAAGCGTCTGCCTGAAGAGCCCCTTGTAGTTCTACCTTATGATGAAATTGGTAAATACGGTGGTCAGCTTAAAGGTATGAGTATCTCATATGAGTCCGGAACTACCGAAATTATGGCTTGGCGTCAGGCCAATCTGGTCAGGTTCAGTGATGATTTAAGCACTATTGTACCGAATGTTGCAAAATCCTGGAAATGGAACAGCGACTTTACTGAAATTACATTTACCTTGAGAAAAGGCCACAAATGGTCTGACGGAGAACCCTTTAATGCAGATGATATGGTTTTTTATGTAAATGATATCCTCCTTAACAAAGAGATCCACAAGGTTATTCCTTCTCCATGGAGTGCATCAGTTCCAGGTATAGAAAAAATTAATGATGTAACTGTAAAAATAAGTTTCGAAAACGCGTTCCCGGGTTTACTCTACTATCTGGGAGGAAATGGATCTACTTTTGATGCATTTGCACCAAAACATTTTCTTTCACAGTATCACATTAAATATAATCCAAATGCAAATAAAGAAGCAATTGCAGCCGGGTATGACAACTGGGTACAGCAGTTCGGCACTTACTGGAATAAATGGAAAGATGCAATAGTTGCAGGTCCTGAGGGTGTTAAAGTTCCAACCCTTGAAAGCCATTATCTTATTGAAGTACCTACAACACAGCGTCGCCTATATATTGCAAACCCCTATTACTTTAAGGTAGATACTGCAGGAAATCAGCTTCCTTATGTTGATTATCATTATGAAAGATTTCTTGAAAAACAGTTATGGCCTCTTGAGATTATGAACGGCAATATTGATCAGAAAGCCCAGAGTATGTCTTTAACTGATTTTACAATATTGAAAGAAAATGAAAAAAAAGGAAACTATAAGTTACAACTTCCATCCGGACAGGTTGGACCTCCAATAATATTTAACCAGACAGCCCAGGATCCTGCTTTAAGAGAGATCTACAGTGATGTCCGTTTCAGATATGCCATGTCCCTGGCAATTAACCGAAGTGAAATTAATGAGGCCCTTTTTCTGGGACTTGGTACCCCTCTTCAGGCTATGCCTTTGAATGTACCCTATGTAACAGATACAGACAGGAAATTCATGGTTGATTATGATCCTGCAAAAGCTAATAAACTGCTTGATGAAATGGGCCTAAAAATGGGGCCAAATGGAATCAGACTGCGTTCTGACGGGAAAGAGCTTACAGTCCTGTGGGAATATACCCTTCAGTATGTAGGAACACCGGATTTTCCAGCACTTATCTCAGAATACTGGGGAAAAGTTGGTGTAAAAGTACTGCTTAAAGAAGTAAATACCCAGCTTACAAGAGATAAACAAAAATCAAATACTCTTGACATTACGAGTGAATGGTTTGCTCCTTTTGAACCAAATATGATTTCAAGCCCCGGTCTGTTTATGCCTCCTTATGCTTCAGCATGGCCTATAATGGGTCTGCCATGGATGGACTGGAAGACCAGCAACGGCGCTTCAGGTGAAAAACCACCGGCATGGGTATTAGATCTTTGGGAGATAGGAGACGAATGGGTTACCCTTGTTCCGGGAACAGCAAGATATCTTCAACTTGGAAAAGAGATCATAAAGATCAACAAAGATAATCTGCCTATCATTGGTACTCTTGGTGATATCCCATTGATAACAGTAGTATCGGAAAGGCTTGGGAATACACCGGAATGGTCAATTAACAGTACATTCTTTGCTTATTCTTATCCGTACCGTGCTGATCAGTGGTTTATTAAATAGATAGACCGGTTCTTCTCAAATAATTCTGAACCCGGACAAAAGCTTGTCCGGGTTCGTTTTTTCAAATCAGTTAATATTTTATTGAAGGGGTAGTAATAATGCTTGAGTTATTTGCACGCCGTCTTGGCACAACATTAGTTACCATGTTTTTATTATCTATCGTCGCCTTTATACTCATTCAGCTTCCTCCTGGAGATTTTGTTGATTCCTATGCAGGTAAAAAGACCCAGGGAGGAGTCGTTGTTACCCAGGATGAACTGGATGCAATGCGAAGCAGACTTGGTCTTGACAGACCAATCTACCAGCAATATGCAATATGGATGGGTGATCTGCTTAAGGGTGACATGGGGTATTCATGGGAATACCACAGGCCGGTAAAGGATGTGATCGGAGAAAGAGTATCCATGACTCTTATCCTCGCTTTTTCAACTCTTATTTTTACATATGTTGTAGCGATCATTATTGGTATCTACTCTGCAGTCCGGCAATATTCAATAGGTGATAATGTAGCTACAGTTATTGGATATCTGGGTCTTGCAACACCAGGATTTTTATTAGCATTGATTCTAATGTTTCTTGGACAAAAATGGTTTGGAGTGAGCGTTGGGGGTTTGTTTTCTCTGGAATTTCAGAATGCCCCCTGGAGCTTTGCAAAATTAATGGATCTGTTTTCCCATCTATGGGTACCAGTTGTTGTTCTTGGTATGGCAGGTACTGCATTCCAACTTCGTACCATGCGTGCAACCCTTCTTGATGAATTAAACAAAATGTATGTGACATCTGCAAGATCAGGTGGAATCCCTGAATTTAAACTGCTAATGAGGTATCCGGTCCGAATGGCGCTTAATCCCATAGCATCAACTCTTGGATGGGAATTAAGTAAAATAATATCCGGAGCTCCGATAATCGGTATAGTTTTGTCTCTGCCTACTTTCGGCCCTCTGTATATAAATTCACTGTTAAATCAGGATATATATCTGGCAGGTGCGTTAATACTTATCATGTGCTCTCTTGTTATAATAGGTACTTTTATATCAGATATTCTTCTTATGATTCTTGATCCCCGCTTAAGACTTGGAAAGGCAGGTGTAAAATGAAAGATACAAATATTACTGATACTGCCATTACAGTTGTTAACAGAAGAGATCTTGCTACTCACTGGCAGTTGATGTGGTGGCAGTTTAAAAAAAATAAGATGGCTATTATAGCCGGAAGTATACTTCTTGTTTTTATCTTTATAGGGGTTTTTGCTGAATTTATAGCTCCTTATTCTTCTGGAAGCCGTAATAAAAGTTATCTGCAGTCGCCTCCTATGAAAATCCGTCACTTCGATTCGGAAGGGAAATTTCACTTCCAGGCCTTTATTTACGGCTGGGATAATAAACGTGATCCTGAAACTTTAAAATTACGCGCTATTGCGGATACATCAAGGATTATTCCAATTCATTTATTTGTAAAGGGAGAACCATACAAAGTTTTGGGACTGTTCGAAATGAGCCTTCATCTGTTCGGAGTCAAAGAGGGGATGATAAATATTTTCGGAACCGATCAGCTTGGGAGAGATATTTTTTCCAGACTGATGTTTGCGACAAGAATCTCTCTTTCCGTTGGTGCTATCGGAGTATCTTTTGTATTTAT
>CBDVAD010000093.1:0-10070 GCA_965371875.1 uncultured bacterium | reverse complement strand
AGACCTTATATCATTTCCAACCAATCCCACAATATTAAATCAATTTTAATTTATTTGGAAAATTTGTAAGCAATATCCTTTTATACATGGAAAATTATTTTTATGCGAGAGGATAGAAATGTGAAATAACTTTTATGTTTAAATAAAAAAATCCCTGATATTTGAAGCAATATTGCTGTTTGCACTGTACTAAGCATTATGAAGAATAAAAATTGGGGACCAAATGAGGGAAAGAAAGCTAAATCGCCTTGATGTATGGAATTATGATAGTTCGGGGTTCTATTATATTACCATCAATACAATGCACTATATCGATTTTTTCGGGCATATTCAAAAAGATAACATGGAGCTATCTGAAATAGGACGAATTGCCCATAAATGTTGGATTGCTCTTCCTGATCATTTTAATTATATATCTCTTGATGAATTTATTATCATGCCAAATCATTTTCATGGAATAATTAAGATATTGCCATCAAATGAATATGAACCGGAATCGCATGGATTTAAAATATCATCGAATGGATTCGATATTCAATCGGAAAGATTCCAACCGCATGAATTCAATTTGCCATCGGAAGGATTCAAATCGGAATCGAGGGGATTCAAATCGCATGAATTTAATATGCCATCGGAAGGAATCAAATCGAAAAGAATCAAAGTGTACGGAACAGGCATGCCTGTTCCCTACGATAAAACAAATGTTCACGATAAAACAATTGATCCCATCGATAAAAATAATGCGCAATATAAAAAACTTCCGATAATTATTGGATCATACAAATCTGCTGTTTCAAAATTGGCACATAAAAAAGGATATGAAAATTTTGGCTGGCATAAATCCTATTATGACCACATTGTCCACAATAAAGACGACATGAATCGAATACGGAAATATATTTCAAATAATCCTTCTAATTGGAATGGAAATGAATATGGATAATTGAAATAGAAACCCAACACAAAAGGGGTGCCGGAAGACGCGCCCGCTGACCCCGGCGGAGGGACGGAGCCGGATTAAGGGCAGTGGATTAGTGCGGCTGGAGGCAGGGGGTGAGTTTTTTTTGCATTTGCTGTAGAGACGCGATGCATCGCGTCTTTACGGTAAACCACCCCCTTCCAAATCCTTCTACAGCAAAATCCGCTGATGCAGTTTAATCGGTCTCCGGTTATCGGCAAGTGTTTTTTCCATGTAACGCCGGTCAAGGCCAAGATCTTCTACCAGTTTTAGGAGAAGGTCTTCTGCAATCAAATTCTGTTCTGCAAAGAGATATATAAGGGCTTTTTCCGCAATAAAACCTACTTTCAATGCATTTAAGTTTATTCTCTTGTGGGGGTTATTGTCATATCTCTGGTGAAGATGTTTGAAGAGTATGGACTCTTCTATGTTGTTTTTTAATGAATGCAGTTCTGTTTTAAGGGGCCCGATATTTCCTGTGGCTGCTGTTTCACCCAGGGGTTTTAAGGTAAAAAAAGTATACTCTTTACCCGGCAGATAATGGTGGAGATCACATCTTGTACAGTAATTGGGTTCAAGAGATCCTAATTTTTCCCTGTCTCCGCCTATTACAATAAGAGGGTCAAAATATAAAGAGGGGCACTCCTGTCCGTCTATTGTATAGTATCTATATGTATAGAACGAATCGACAATACAGTCTTCATGCTCACAGTATGCTGTAAGGGGAAAAACATCAGTTGCCGTTTCGAGCATCAGCCTGGCTGTTGAGTTGAAGATATCTTTTCTAAAATTTAGAATCAGTGCTGGAAATATAAAAGTAAGGCCTTTTTCCATACTCGCATTCCGGACTACATATACAAGCCTCTCATCGTAAAAAGAAGCTTCATCTATTATCCATGTACCAACACTCGTATTTTTATTTAGAATGTTTTCCAGTTCAAAGGAATCGCTTATATGGGCAATATTATTACCGCATCGTTCGTATCCCCCTCTGTATGCCAGTGCATCATCCGGATATTCCGGAAAGCGGTTTTTGTCCAGCATTGATCTGATAAAAAATACTTTCCTTCTGTCTGCATCACTGGTGGTTGTAAGATCTGCTATTTTCCGGCTCTTTTTAAGGGCCACAAGAGAATCTCTCCATACTCTTGCGGAATACTCTGTTTTACCGGAACCCATTGGTCCTATTACGAGTATTCTTCTTGAATCTCTGGCAAAATCAAAGTGATTAAAGGAGTGATGGATTCTAACGCTTGGGAATCCAAGGCTTTTTAAAAAATCTGTTGTATCCGGACTGTTTTGTACTTCCTGCATAAACGCATGATAACCTATTGCACTGGTTTGTGCCATATTAATCTTGACTTTGGTATTTTTTAAATGTAGTGTCTGGGCATGATTGCATTAAAATTATCTCAACCCCTTTATTATCTAATGATGGCTGTTCTCATAGCTAATCTTACTCAGCGTAAGCATATTAAGCATGGTAACCGTAAACGTCTTGCCACACTTTGGGTGGCTGGTATTCTCCTCTTTCTGCAGGTGGAACTGGTTATGATTCAGCATTTTGAACTGTCAGATATGTTTCTTATTCCCTCTTTTATATTTGCTCTTGCACTGTTTTATCCCCTCAGGTCAAGGATATTTATATTTAAACCCAGGTGTGTAAGCTGTAATGAAAAAATGAGTTTTAGCAAGGTTATCTACTGGGATAATAATCTGTGCGACAGCTGTCAGCCTGTAACTGAGGAAGAGAAAAAGGCAGCAGCAGTTATCGAGGAAAAAAAGTTTTCTGAAAATCCTGATACAGTCGAAGATGTTGACTGGGATGTATGGGAACCAAAGGAAACTGCTGTTATCTGCTATATTTTTAAGGATGATAAGGTTCTTCTTATAAACAAAAAAACAGGTCTTGGTGCAGGTAAGGTCAATGCCCCTGGTGGGCGTATTAAACCTGCTGAGATGGCAATAGAGGCTGCTGTCAGAGAGGTTCAGGAAGAAACAGGACTTACTCCCCTGAATCTTAAAGAAGTAGGGCAGCTTTCATTCATTTTTAAAGACGGCTATTCCTTAAAGGGTATTGTTTACTTTGCTGATGACTGTAGTGGTGATATGGGCGAAACTGAAGAAGCGGACCCTTTCTGGCAGTCAATTGATGAAATTCCTTACGATAAGATGTGGGTGGATGACAAGCTGTGGCTGCCATTAGCTATGAATGGAAAGTATATAAAAGGGCATTTTATATTTGATGGTGATAAAATGTTAAGTCAGGAAATTGAAGAGAGTCAGATGAGTGAACAGGATTAGTGGTAATTTAAAAACTCATCTGCTGCTTGTATTGGCAACCTTATTCTGGGGTGTAACTCCTTCTTTTATGAAGGTAAGTCTGCTGGAGATGGATGCTTTTGTTTTTAGTACATTGAGGTTATTTGCTGCCCTTTTAGTTTCCAGCTTACTTCTGGTTATTTCAGGCAGCTGGAAACGGGTTGAAAAAAGAGACTGGATACTGTTTATTATTATTGGGTTATTCGGGTTTTTTATTTTTCAGATCTCTTTTCCTGTAGGTGTTAAACATACTTCTGCCAGTATCTCTGCACTTATTATGGCAACTTTACCTGTCAATGTTGTCCTTATCAATTTACTACTCAGGTCAGAAAAGATAACATTTCGAACAATTACAGGGATTATTCTTTCTATAGCCGGTATTACTGTTATTATCCTTGGAACAAAGGGTGGTATATCTCTGGAGGGTACCTACACAAAAGGGGTACTTCTATTATTTGTTTCGGAGATAGGTTTTGCTGTTTATACAGTTAAGTCAAAGTCCCTAATTAATAGATACTCCCTTTATCAGGTAATGTTTATTGTAATTCTTTTTTCCTTTATTCCCTTTACTGTAATATCTGCAAAACAGTTATTAACCTTTCCTGTACTCTCTGTTTCCCCCATTGCCTGGACAGGAATAATTTTTACAGGAATATTTGGATCGTGTATTGCCAATATAATCTGGTACCGGGGGATCAGTCACCTGGGTTCCACTAAAACTTCTATTTATGCAAACCTTCCACCGGTTTTCGGTATTATAGTCAGCTTTATTTTTCTGAATGAAACTCTTACACTTTTGCAGATAGCAGGTGGTCTGGTTATTATGGCAGGTGTAATTTTGGTTAATAAAAAAACCCGGAGTAAAATACTTGATTCATAGTATGTTTTATGAGTACTTTTCAGGAATATAAAAGGCTGCTCGGAAGCAAGCTTCCTATTCGCCCAAGCAACCTATAAGGAGTTCATATGACAGGAACCTTGGCATTAATGATACCTATTTTAGCTTTATCTATTCCTATAATAGCAATAATTGCAGGAACATATGCAAAAACCCACTCTGGTACTAATCCAGCCTTTAAAGAGAAGATTTATGAACTTGAAGATAAAATAGCTGAACTTCAAATGAGTAATCATCATTTGGAAGAAACTGTAAACCAGCTTGAAGAGAAGCAGAATTTCCTTACCCGCCTTATTGAAGATAAAAGCTGATGAAATATATAGGTGCTCATGTAAGTGCTTCCGGGGGTGTGGAGAATGCTCCCCGTAATGCGGTTGCTATTGGCGCAAAGGCTTTTGCACTTTTTACAAAAAACCAGAAACGGTGGGTTTCCCCAGCCCTTACTGAAAAATCTATCCTGGAATTCCGTCTTAATTTAGAAAAAGCAGGGATATCTGCCGATATGGTGCTGTCTCATGATTCTTATCTGATAAATCTTGGTAATCCTGAGGCCGAAAAAAGAGCAAAGTCCCTGGATGCCTTTATTGTAGAGGCAAAGAGGGCCCGACAGCTGGGACTTAAGCTTCTTAACTTTCATCCCGGGAGCCACCTTGGAAAAATTGATCCCACCGAATGTCTGGATTTAATTTCGGATGGAATTAACACTGCAATAGCGGAGACTGAATCTGTTGTATTTGTTATAGAAACTACAGCGGGACAGGGTAACAATGTTGGTTATAAGTTCGAACACCTGGCAGATATAATCGAAAATATCAGAGATAAATCCAGAATTGGTGTTTGTATTGATACATGTCATATTTTTGCAGCAGGTTATGATATCCGTACAGAGGAAGCATACAATAAGACTATGGATCAGTTTGACAGTATTGTTGGTATGAAATACTTAAAAGGGTTCCACCTGAATGATGCAAAAAGTGAGTTTGAAAGCCGGGTGGACAGGCATGACAGTATTGGAATAGGTAATATAGGAGCTGAGGCTTTCAGGTTTATTATTGAAGACCCAAGGACAGATAATATGCCCTTAATTCTCGAAACCCCAAATCCTGAAATATGGGAAGAGGAAATTCAATTACTGTACTCTTTTTCTGATAAATGACAGTAGAGACGCCCTATAGGGCGTCTCTACTATATTGACAAACGAGGATCTATTTATATATATTTGAACACCGATAGAATATTGTTTCTATCCTTTGGAGAGGTGTCCGAGTGGCCGAAGGAGGTAGTCTTGAAAACTATTGAACCGCAAGGTTCCGTGGGTTCGAATCCCACCTTCTCCGAGATATCAGTGTTCATTTTTGGATACTGATTATAGTTTTTAGTTATGGTTTTTCTGGAGAGGTGCGAGAGCGGTTGAATCGGGCTCCCTGCTAAGGAGTTGTACTGGTGACGGTACCGAGGGTTCGAATCCCTCCCTCTCCGTTTTTTTTGTACCTATAGCTCAGCTGGATAGAGCATTAGGTTGCGGACCTAAAGGTCGGAGGTTCGAATCCTCTTGGGTACACGGGCTGGAGAGATGCGAGAGTGGTTGAATCGGGCGGCCTCGAAAGCCGTTGAGCTGCTTGTCAGCTCCGAGGGTTCGAATCCCTCTCTCTCCGAGAGGGATTTAAACACTTGGGATTATCCCAGGATTTAACAATGTTTTATAAAAACTGGAGAGGTGTCCGAGAGGCCGAAGGAGTACGCTTGGAAAGCGTATGAACCCTAACCGGGTTCCGGGGGTTCGAATCCCCCCTTCTCCGTATTTCCCCTTTAGTGTTGAAAGTTGGGTTCTGCGCTATTGATTGTCGCCCAATTCCGTCAGGACTGGAAGGTAGCAGCGGTAAGTGATTAATTGATGAGTCGCACTAAACTTGACTGGAGCTAAAGGGGTTTTTTATTTATACTGAAGATTATATAACATCAGGTCTATAAAATATAAGGCCAACAAAATATAAGGCCAACGAAATATAAGGAAAGTGGATATGGCATACGAAGTAACCGCTACCAGGAAACGCCCGGCAACATTCTCTCAACTCGAAGGTCAGGATTTTGTTGTTTCTACTATCAATAATGCACTTAATACCGAAAGAATAGCTCATGCATATCTGTTTTCAGGGCCCAGGGGCGTTGGAAAAACATCTGCAGCCAGAATCCTTGCTAAATCCCTTAATTGTGAGAAAGGACAATCTGATACCCCCTGTGGTGTTTGTTCCAACTGTATCAGCATAAGCAAAGGAAACTCCCTTGATGTTATTGAGATTGATGGTGCAAGTAATACTTCTGTTAATGATATACGAACAATTAAAGAAGAGGTTCTCTTTGCTCCCAACAGCAGTAAATATAAAGTATATATTATAGATGAAGTTCATATGCTTAGTAACAGTGCATTTAATGCGCTCTTAAAAACTATCGAGGAACCCCCTCCATATATAGTTTTTATTTTTGCTACTACAGAAATTCAAAAAGTGCCTGCTACAATCAGATCCCGGTGCCAGCAATTCAATTTTCGTCTTATAAGTGTAGAAAAAATTAAAGAAATACTAATTGGAACTGCTGAAGAAACAGGAATGAAAGCCGAAGATGAAGCTCTCTTCTGGATTGCCAAAGAGGCTACCGGCTCATTAAGAGATGCATATACACTTTTTGATCAGGTTGTTTCTTTTTCCGGGGACAGTATTACAATGGAAAAAATCCGGACTAAGCTTGGAATTACCGGAATAGACAGAGTAAACAGGATCGCTCTGGAGATGGCAAGAGAAAACACACAAAAGGTCATTGAGCTTACAGATGAAGTTCTTATGGGTGGAGTATCAATCGATCAGCTTATTATGGATTTTACTTCCTACTTTCGAAGTGTGCTGTTTATTAAACACAACATAGTTAAAGAAGCTTTAATAGGTTCCAGCCCTTCCAGGTTTTCACAGGAAGTAATTGACGGGTTCTCTGCCGCCCAGATGGAACAGGCAATCGAACTTCTGTTTAAGCTTTATAAAGATATAAGGTTTTCTCTTAATCAGCGGTTTGAGATAGAACTTGTTTTCAGCAGATTATCCTCCCTTGCCTCTTATATCTCTCCCAACGATATTCTAAAGAAGATTGAAGGGATAAAAACAGATCTTAAAAGCGGACAGTTTTCTTCGGAGCAAAATGGCGATGTCCCGGAACCTGTAGAGGAAGTCCCCGGGAATTTACCGACCGAGACTATCAACATGATCATCCAGGCTTTGAGGAAAAATAAGCTTGCTCTCTCTTCTGCTCTCGAAAAGGCAATTTCATGGAAACTATTTGGTACAACTCTGCATCTTACCTTTGATTCAACATATTCGGGTAATGCTGTTAAGGGTGATCTTCTCCCAGTGAAAGAGAAAGTATCTGAAGTTTTAGATGAAGAAATAGATATTAAAGTTTCTATTGTAGTCCCTGAACAGGGAAGTGCTTCCAATGTAAATGAAGATGTGGAACTTGTTAAGCGGGTATTCCGCGGTGAAATAGTAAACGGAGAATAATAATGGACCCAATGGATCTTTTTAAAAACCTGCAGAGCCTTCAGTCCCAGATGACTGGGATGCAGGATAAAATGAAGGACGTATCTGCTGTTGGTACTTCTGGTGGTGATATGGTGAGTATCGAAATTAATGGTGCTATGGAAGTAACAAAAGTAAAGATTTTACCGGAGATTGTTGACCCTGAAGATGTTGCTATGCTTGAGGACCTTATACTTGCTGCATTTACAGATGCAGGAACAAAAATTAAAGTTAAACTTGCATCTGAGATGTCTTCTCTTACCGGCGGTCTCGGGTTTCCCGAATGACAATACTTGATCAGTTGATCAATGGTTTTTCACGCCTTCCAGGTGTCGGGAGAAAAAGTGCTGCCAGAATTGTATACTTTTTACTTAAAGCAGATACTGAATATCTTAATACTCTGTCTGATTTAATCAGACGGCTTAAACCCAGTATCCGCAAATGCACAGTTTGCGGAATGTATACAGAAACGGAGCTCTGTGATATATGCTCGGATCATGGTCGAGACAGTTATCTTATCTGTGTAGTTGAAGAATCCCGGGATGTTCAGACTATCGAATCAACTGGCGAGTTTAACGGCATGTTTCATGTATTAGGAGGAGTTATTTCTCCTATTGATGGTGTAGGGCCGGAAGACTTATCTATAAGAAAACTACTTGCAAGGCTTACGCCGGATTTGGAAGGAAAAGAAGTAAGAGAGATAATAATTGCAACAAACCCGACTATTGAAGGTGATACTACTGCACTTTATTTAGTCAGTTTGCTAAAAAATACAGATGTCCTTGTTTCACGCCTGGCACTGGGGCTACCAGTCGGGGGTGATCTTGAATATGCAGATAAATTGACACTATCAAGATCACTAAAAGGCAGAACAAAAATTTCCTAAAAAGTCGCCAGGAGAATATTCTTCTCTTTTTCTTCCCTAACAGCCCTCTTCTACAACTTCCCTATCAGCATTGAACATTTACCGGAAGGAATCGGCAGAGTCTTCTTCTTATCTTCATCCAGTATATTAATTGTAAAATAGTACAGCTTTTCAGATTCAAGTCGTATTTCCCAGCCTCTGGAACTGTTATTGCTCAATATTGTAATCATATTTCTTTTTAATGAGAGATCTTCTATTCCCATAATTTCGAGGGTAGGCATTATCCAGTCTACAGTTTTTCGTGGAAGGCTGATATATAATCCCAGAACATTTTCAATCATAAGGGTGATCGAAGCAAGAGCTGTATAGGTCAGAAACATTGTTCTTGGAAACGAATTATTATCCTGCCAAACAGCCGGGCCTTCTTTATGTGGCAGATATGCCTCATAAATATTACCCTTTTCATCTCCTTCAGGATGAAGTGTATCCAGCATATAATATAAGTGTCGAATAGAACACTCCCTGGCGAATTCATATTGAGCATATTTTTCAAGACCTTTTACTACCATATATGTGAAGGGAGAATATACTGACCCTCTGAAACCCATACCATCTTCATGAAAATCAGGATGATCAACAGATAGTGTTGGGAAAGGATTTTCGGTGCCGAATGTTTCAGGATTTTTCAGATGACCCATCAGAGCATTTGCCCGGTCCTCATTCGGCAGTTCTGCCAAAAGTGCCCAGAAGGCTGCAATAGTTTTACCTTTTAACTGATTCTCCTCTATATCCAGATCGAAGTAGAAACTCTCTTCTTCATTCCACATAAGATTAGTAATTCTGGTTTTAAGAGTGAAGTATAGACGTTTGTATTTAAAACTGATTTCCTTATTATTAAGAATATCCCCAATAGCTGACATATAGAGAACATTTATTGCCTGTTGAATATTAAAATCCAACGGATAATGAGCTCCCTCTCTTGGGGCATTGCCCATCTTTGTTGCTTCCAATGGTACTGCATAAAGTCCATTTTCTGCTATGAAATTATCTTCCAACCAGGAGTAATAATTTTCGAGGATTGGCATAATCTCTTTTAAACGTTTTTTATTGCCCATCTTATGATAGATATTATATTCTGCCAGGGCAAACAGGGGAGGATTTAATCCTTCCGGGTTATTTTCTGTAAAAACAGGTTTGCCATCTTCTACCCCGTAATCTGACCTGATGGCACCTGATTCTTCCTGTTTACTGTAAAAATTATCCAGACTGGTTTGAGCGGGATATATATTATTGCTGTATACCAGGAAAAATGTTGAAAGACATGCTTCAAATTGATTTATTACTTTATTATCCGAATAGTTCAGATACTTTTCTGTAAATCCATTTTCCTGAGTACCTGTTTGCCATAGATCTGACATCCAGACCCAGGACTTTTCATAAATATCTACAAAATCCTGATCATAA
>CBDVAD010000092.1:0-10162 GCA_965371875.1 uncultured bacterium | reverse complement strand
GAAGGATCCATTCCGGCATCCCAGGCATTCTGATCAGAAAAAGTCCAGCCAATATCATCATGACATCTTATATAATTAATCCAATGGCATCCTTCCGGTAAAGCTGCATATCTCTCCATGGATTTCTGCAAAAGCGATGTTTTTCGGGTAGCAAGAGATTCCCACAAAGTTGCCATTAGGAGAGGATTATAGGACAGTTCACATTCATCCACAGAGATATATTTTTCAATCTCATCAGGATGAACAATTGCCTCTGACAGGAACAGGACTCCTGGGGCTCCAATGCTGAGAACAGATTTAAAAGCCTGAATTAAAGTATGGACCTTTGGAAGGTTCTCACAGCCGGTACCTTTCTCTTTCCAAATAAAAGCAGGAGCATCAAATCTTAAAACATCCACTCCTGCTTCAGCAAGAAAAAACATCTCACTGATCATCTGATGAAACACAGCGGGATTGCTGTAATTTAGGTCCCATTGGTAACTGTTAAAGGTTGTCCATACCCACTTCTTCATCAGCTCATTAAAAGTAAAACTTCCCTTCCTTACTTCCGGAAAAATATCTCTTAAATAAGGAGCATATTCATCTACCTTTTGCTGGTCATCAAATATATAGTAGTAATTCTGATACTCCGGATCCCCTGCCCTTGCCTTCTGTGCCCAGTCATGCTGATCCGATGTATGGTTAAGAACAAAATCAAGAATCAGGCTTATCCCGTTTTTGTCCAACACCTTAATCAATTCTTTCAGATCGTTCATGGTTCCAAATCTGGGATCCACATCCCTGTAACTGGATACGGCATACCCTCCATCTGTCTCTCCGGAAGGAGTCGCAAAAACAGGCATAAGATGGATAAAAGTAACCCCAAGTTCCTTTAGATATGGGATACGGCCCTTTATATCCTTTAGTTTTCCAGCAAAAAGATCTACATAAAAAACTGCTCCAACCTCTTCCTGTGAACCTTTGTGCAATCCACCTGATTTTTCTTTAAGACTCTTTTTATGTACTGTTTGCAGCTTGAGGGATATTTTACAGCTGGTTTCTATTATAGCTTCGAGTTGATACAGAAAATCTGATCTATCTCCGTATAGATCCATCAGATGAGTGTATAGTCCTGGAAAATAATCGGAGAGCCTCTTCCTGAAATCAGAATATCCTTTGTTACTCATATACTGACGAAGGACATTCTTTTCTATACGCTCAAGTATTTCCTCTGTTGTAAAATTCATTCAGCAGTTCCTTATAGACATGTAAAAATACCGGCGTTATTCTTTTACGGAGCCAGCCATCAATCCCTTTACAAAATATCGTTGTAATGCCAAAAAAACAGACAAGGGAAGGACCATACTGATAAATGCTCCGGAAGTTAACAGATGCCAATCCTGCCCTCTCGATCCGATCATATTAAGCAGCCTGACAGTAACAACCTGCATTTTTGCACCTGCACCGCTAAGAAAAACGAGGGCAACAAGCATATCATTCCAGACCCACAAAAACTGGAATATAGCAAAACTTGCCAAAGCAGGAACAGACAGAGGCAGTATCAGTCGAACAAAGGTCGTAAAATGGGAAGCTCCGTCTATAAACGCTGATTCCATTATACTTCTGGGTATTGTACTAATATAGTTAAAAAGAAGATATATCGCCAGAGGTAATCCAAAGCCGGTGTGGGCCAGCCAGATACCCAGATAAGTTCCATTCAACTTAAGTGTCTGATAATCTCTAAGCACAGGAATAAGAGCTATCTGCAACGGTACAACCAGCAATGCAACAATTAGAACAAACAGAGTTTTTCGTCCCGGAAAATCCAGCCAGGCAAAACCATAGGCGGCAAAAGCAGCAATAAGTATAGGGATTACTACAGCAGGTATTGTAACAGTCAGACTGTTAAGGAATGCGCCCAGCATATCGTCACCCTTGGCCCGGGCTGTTCTACCGGAGGAATCGGTAAAGGTAAAAGTACGTCCTCCCAGAACCTGATTGTAGTTATCAAGAGTGTATCCGGATTCATCAGACAGCGATTGCCACCACCCTGTCCTGGATACATTGTCTCTAATCCGGAAAGATGTTACAAGGATTCCAAAAGTAGGAACAGTCCACATTATTACAAGAAGTATAAGAACAGTATTTACAATAATTCCTGATCTGGTTTTTTTTGTTTTCATTAAAATACCTCCCTTTTGCCGAACTGTTTAAGGTTGTACCACATGACAGGTATGACTGCGATAAGAATGACAATTGCAATGGCTGATCCTCTGCCGTAGTGGAGGAATTTGAACATCTGCTTGTACTGTTGACTGGCCAAAACCTCAGTGCCGAACAAGCCGTTAGTCATGGCATAGACAATATCAAAGATTTTTAATGTCAGAATCAGAATTGTTGTTCCAACAGTAACAATTGCTCCCTTGATATATGGAATTATAATCTGAAAAATTATTCTGAACTCTCCGGCTCCATCAATCCTGGCTGCTTCCAGCAGAGTAATGGGAACTCCTTTTATAGCAGAAGAAAGAATAACCATTGCATATCCCGACTGAAGCCAGACAAGTATTATAATAAGAAATATAGTATTCCATGGCCGCAGGACAATCCAGTTAACAGGGTCTCCTCCAAAAGCAGTTACAATTGCGTTGAGTAATCCTATTTGGGCCCGGCCTGCAGGGCGGAATGCATAGATGAATTTCCAGATTACACCGGCACCGACAAAAGATATTGCCATAGGGAGAAAAATTAAAGATTTGGCAAGTTTCTCAAATTTTGATCTTTCCGATAGAAGAGCGAAAATCATTCCAAACATTAGACTGAGACTGGTCCCAAGGATCATCCAGACCAGATTATTGACAAATGCAATCCGCATCGTACGGTCGGTGAAAATATATTTATAGTTTGCAAATCCAACAAAATCATCAGAAAATTTTCCCATAAAACTCATATAAAACGAACGAAGAGTGGGTAGAAGAAGATAATATCCCAGTATCATTACAGCAGGTCCTACAAACAAAAAGGGAACAAACCTCTTCCTCCACTTTATGGGCATTTTCTGTAATACATAATTAGTTAAAATATAAAGAGCAGCAACACCGCCTACTCCCCAGATAATTGCAACCAGGGCTATAATTATCTGGGATGCACCACTGTCCCTGAGAAATATAAAACCAAGCCATAATACAATAAAAATCGCTGACGGAATGAACAGTGATATCGCTATCCTGCCAAAGGCTGTAAGAGTCCTCTGGAAAACACCACCTGGTTTATCCGGTAAAAACAGATCGCCCATTACTTTCTCCTTCTATACCTAATTAAGCTATTTAGGCTGAAGGAGAAAGGGGAGGATGGAGACGGGAAGCCGGAAAATGGAAGATCACAGAACCTTCTGCAAATTCCAGTCCTCCTTCAGTCTCCTTCTTCCTGTCTACTGTCTCCCTTCTTCAGTCTATATAACTGAATAAATGCTTTTTTTTTGAGATACAGGAAGCCTGAAACTTCAGACTTCCTGTTGTATTTCCTATTCTGCGGGCCAGCTATCTTCTATCTGACCAAGAACATCTTCAATAGGTACTCCGCCCACAAGGTCTGCCATTCCGGTCCAGAAAGTTCCGGCACCTACTTCACCCGGCATTAAATCTGAAGCATCAAATCTGAATACCTCTGCATTTACGAGAATTTTAGCCAGTTCTCTTCCAATATCAGAGGTGTAATCGTTAAAATTCGAATCCTTATGAGGGAACATGGCTCCACCTGCTTTTGCCCATGGGGATGCTGATTCCCATGTTGTAAGATATTCCATCAACTGCATAACTTCGGGTCTGTCATTGAAAGCCACAAACTGATCTCCACCGCCAAGAACCGGTGTACCCCACTTTGGATTTATCTCCGGAAGGGCGAATACTCCTACTTCCTCCTCAAGATTAGCCTGGATACTTTCCGGCATAAAATTTGTAATAAAATTTCCCTGTCTGTGCAGCCAGGCTGTGGGGGGAGTATCAAAAAGAGGAGTAACTGCATCTCCAAAGTTTGTTGTAAGAACGTTTGAAGGTCCTCCGTAGGTATACTTGTCATCCAGCCAGATTTCAGCCATAATTTCAGCTGCTTTTACAACTGCAGGATCATTAAAGGGGATCTCATGATTAACCCACTTATCATAAACATCGGGCCCTGCTGTACGAAGCATAATGTCTTCCATCCAGTCAGTTGCAGCCCATCCGGTTGCGGCGCCGCTTTCGATACCGATAGACCATGGGATACCGCCGTCGGCAACAATCTGATCAGACAAACGTTTCAAGTCGTCCCATGTTTTGGGGACTTTGTAACCGGCTGCTTCAAAAGCCTTCTTTGGATACCAGACAAAGCTCTTTGCGTTTACTCTGTGGAAGACACCATAGACCTTGCCGTCATAGGAACCAAGTTCTTTCCATGCACTTGTGTAGTTATTATTAATTTTCGAAACCACACTGGTATTCAGGGGTTTAAGAAAACCTCTTTTAGCAAAAATTCTCATTAATCCAGGTTGTGGAAGGGCAGCAATATCCGGAGGTGTACCCGCTTCGGCCTGTATAAGAATCTGAGTCTCAAACTCTTTTGATCCTTCATAAATAACATCTATTCCAGTCTCTGCCTCAAATGCTACAAGACATTCCTCAAACCTGAAAGCTTCCTCATCCACGAAGGCTCCCTGAATAACAATCGTCTTTACTTCTTCCTCTGCAGGTGCAGCAGCTTCTTTTTTTGAACACCCTGTGAACAAAAAAGAAAGAGCAATAAATACAACAAGCAGAATCAATACGCTTTTTTTCATTTCGATCTCCCTTAAATTTTATAATAATCCCCCTGATATCAGGTGGAATATCTCTCAACAACCTTTAACTGATAACTGATGTGTTTTATGGCCGAGGTCGGATTTTTCATCTGCTCAATAAGAAGTTCTACTGCTGTTTGTCCTGACTGATCCAGAGACTGGTTGATTGTTGTTATTCCCATATAATCTGCAAGATCAATATCATCAAACCCGATTACTGCAATATCTTCCGGTACCTTCAAACCCATTTCCCTGGCTGCTTTTACTACCCCGACTGCCTGAAGATCGGAAGCTGCAAAAATTGCATCAGGTTTATCTGGTCCAGCTAAAATTTTCTTTACACTATCAACTGAATATTCCATTCCATACTCATGAAACGAAACATTACTGCCTGGAAGCTCTATACCTTTCTCTGCCAGGGTTGTGCTATAACCGTCAAAACGCATTTCAGTTGCATGGAGGGAGTAAGTAGGCTGGCCACCCTCTCCTATAAAACCGAAAGTTTTATAACCTTTTGAGAGGAGATACTCTGCCGCGAGCTTCCCTCCTGCAAAGTTATCAATTTCAATACTGGATACATTTGGATGAGATATCTCCACCAAAACAACAGGAAGGTTATAATCCTTAAAAAGTTGTATCTCCTCCTCTTCTATTGGAAGAGCAAGTATTATAAGGCCGTCAATTCTATTTGAAACAGGAAGCATTGAGAGGTAGCCTGAAAGCTGTTCTTCACTTGCGACCGAATAGGTAATCAGTTCGTAATCAGTAACGGCCAGAGCTCCGGCTATACTTCTAATTCTCTGTACAAAGGAAGGAGCGGTAAAAAAAGGGGTTAAAACTCCTATACGTTTGAAATCTTTCCTTGCCCTTGCAATGGCTTCAGCCCTGGGAACAAAGTTAAGTTCCTTCATTGCATCTATAATCTTCCTGCGGGAGGCCGCAGCTACCTGCCCCGGGGAGTTAAGAACCCTTGAGACTGTTGTAATACTTACACCGGCTAAAGAAGCCACATCATAGATAGTTGCATTTTTCGCCAAACTCAATTTCTCCAATAAAGCTTTTTGCGCTGTGTCACATTTTGAATACCAAAGTAGCTCCTGACTTAAACAGGTATGATAAACTGGCGCAAAATAGCCAAAAACAAGCTGTTTCCATAAACATCACAAAAGCCTCCAATAGATACTATTGCTTATGAAAGTGCTTTCATGATACTACTTTCATAGAATAGAACAGACAAAGAGATCTGTCAAGAAAAAATTGTACTCTTCTGACTGAAAAGAGAAATCAGTGGATTTGTTAAGAGCCGGCCTGAATTATGGAGGGACCAATGTCTAAGTTTAGTTTTAGTGCTGTTATTTTTGATCTTGACGGGGTTATTACACAAACCGCCAAAGTGCACAGTCTGGCCTGGAAAAGGATGTTTGATGATTATCTGATGCTTCGGAATCAAAAATATGGAGAGCCATTTAAAGAATTTACCCATAAAGATGATTATCGCTCCTTCGTGGATGGGAAACCAAGATATCAGGGTGTTGAATCCTTCCTAATTTCCCGGGGAATTAATCTAAAAATGGGAAGTCCTTCAGATTCGCCGGATATAGAAACTATATGCGGTCTGGGGAACAAAAAAGACAGCAACTTCAATACAATATTGCTGGATGATGGAGTAAAAGTATATGATTCTACTATTGAAATGATAAAAACCCTTAGAAATAATTGTATAAAACTGGGAGTGGCTTCTTCCAGTAAAAACTGCAAGGCAGTACTTGAAGCTGCTGGTTTACTTGAACTGTTTGACACCCGGGTGGATGGTATTGTATCTGCTGAACTAAACCTGAAAGGGAAACCGGAACCCGATATTTTTACTACTGCCTGTGATAATCTCCAGGTTAATTATAAAAAGGCTATTATAGTTGAGGACGCAGTTTCCGGAGTACAGGCCGGAGCCAAAGGGAACTTCGGTCTTGTACTGGGAATTGCAAGAGAAAATAACGAAGATGAACTTAGACAAAACGGAGCTGATAGAGTAATCAGGGATTTTTCCGAAATCACTGTTAATACTCTGGAAAAATGGTTTACCGGAAACATCCATCCGGGACCGATGCATATCTAAAAACAGGGAGAACAATTATAGCCGGTTGCTCTTCTTTAATAAATGAACAGACCAGACAGTCCAGCTTATAAGCAGCCCTCCTGCAATATCTATTGAATAATGGCCTCTGGATAAAACAAGAACAGCGATCTGAAGAATACAGAGAATTCCCGCAGCATTTTTAAGACCTTTATGGGTATCCCGGAGAATTATGAGGTAGATGAAAAAGGAAAGAGCAACGTGACCTGAGGGAAACATCCCATGCTGAATGATACCGATAAATTTGAACAGTCCATATGGTACTCCGTTTCCTGTGGGTCTCCCTAAGGGAGTGAGTATCATCAGAAATGCCCGAATAAAATAAACAGACCCCAGAGAAGTAAAATAGAAAGGGATATTTTTTCTGTCAAAGGAAAATATATAGATAAAAAATACAAGGATGGAACCAAGGATCAGGGGTTCCGATATATATTCCAGCCAGAGTAACTGAGGGACAAAATCAAAAAAAAGGTCAGGTACTATCGGCCTTTCCGGATAAAACATATGGAGAAGATAACTGCTGATGAAATTGGTTACCTGGGAAGCCAGAAAGTATACTGTACTGAACCAGATTTTACCTTTCCTGTTCATACTGTGATTATATCTGACCAGGATGAAATCATACAGTAAAAAATTGTATTTACGCAAACTAGCATGTTACAATAGAACTCAGTAATAAAGGCAGGAAATATGAAAACGGCGGTAAGCGTTAGTATAGGTTCATCTGAAAGAAACAAAGAGGTAGAGGTTGAGATCAACAACATCATGGTGAACCTCAAGAGAATCAGTACCGACGGAGACGTAGAGGCTGCCAGACGAAAATTTGAAGAACTGGACGGTAAGGTTGACGCCCTGGGCGTGGGAGGGTTTGCCCTTCACATAAACCTCCCATGGAAAACATATCCCCTCCATGCAGGGCTTAGGATGGTAAAAAATGTACACACCACCCCATGCACCGACGGCAGTGGTCTGCAAAAACACCTGGAATCCAGGGTAATGAGCTATGTCCATGAGAATATCGGGGAGTTAATAAAGGATAAGACGGTATTCCTGGTGGAAGGATTATCCCGATACGGCATGATTTTATCATTTATAAATGAAGGCTATCAATGTGTCTTCGGTGATCTTATGTTTGCACTTGGGATTCCAATTCCCATCTATTCCCTGAAGGCCCTGCACAGGACAGTCAAAATCCTCATGCCGGTTGTTTCCCATTTACCGGCAAAGATGCTCTACTCTACAGGTGATGCACAAAAAGAAGTTGTTCCTAAATATGAGAAACACTATAAAGACAACTCTGTAATAGCAGGGGACTGGCTTTATATTAAGAAACACATGCCTGATGATATGGAAGGTAAGATTATTGTTACAAATACCACAACAGAGGAAGATAAGGAGTTCATGAAAAACAGAGGAATTCGTTATCTTGTCACAACGACACCCGTTCTTGAGGGTCGTTCATTCGGCACAAATGCTATGGAGGCTGCCATTATAGCCGCATCCGGGAAAGGGCGGATACTTACAGATGACGAAATTCACATAGCAATCGATCAGGCTGGTCTTAAACCTGCAATTCAGGAGCTTAATCCATGAACTATACAGCTTTAATAACTGCCGGGGGGCGGCCGGCGGCAGATGATCTCCTGTATCCCCTGACAAAGGGGGCGCCCAAGGCCCTGCTTGCCATTGCAGGCAAACCAATGATCCAGTGGATTCTGGATGCTGTGGATAGGATCGATTCAATTGACCGTGTGATAGTTATTGGACTTGATGCTGATTCGAATTTGAAAAGTAGAAAATCACCCGTTTATCTGACCGACTCCGGCGGAATGCTGGAAAATATTGAGGCCGGTACAGAAGAAGCAATCAAAACGGGATCATCTCCGGCAAAAATTCTTGTAATAGCATCAGACATTCCGGCCTTAAGTCCGGGTGCTCTGGAATGGGTAATTTCACAAATTGATGATTCAGATACCGATATCTATTACTTCACCATTTTGAAAGAATTAATGGAGAAGGCATACCCCGGCTGCGGCAGGTCGTACCTGAAAGTCGACGGCATGGAATTGTGCGGCGGCGATCTTATAGTTATAGATTCCTCTATCATAGGCGGTGACAGGGGAATCTGGAAAAAACTCATTGCAGCCCGAAAAAGCAATCTGAAGATAGCCCGTATAATAGGAATTGACATACTCATCCTCTTCCTTCTAAGAAGGCTTACTTTCAGGAAATTTCTGAAAACCATCAGAAAGCGCTTGAAAATAAATGGCAAAGTGCTTTTCTGCCCCTTCCCTGAACTGGGAATGGATGTTGACAAACCCTATCAGCATGCCCTGCTGGAGGAAAAACTGAGAAAACCGGAATCAGGATGATTCTGACAAAACTATCATTACTCGACAGACGACTGACAGAATATATAACCCTGCTGACACAAAAGTCGATGATTATTGGATTCCTGAAATTATTTTCCCATTCTGCCGATTCGCTAATTGTAATTCCCCTGCTGATTCTCCTGTGGTTTATTAAACCGGAACTGCAGCAGGAGCTCCTTCTGCCTCTGGCCGCCAGTCTTGGTCTTGCTACACTGTTTACTGTAATACTTAAGTTTTCCATCCGCAGAGAGCGTCCTCCGAAAGCTGCCCGTAGTTTAACCCACAAAACTGATCCCTATACATTTCCCTCAGGTCATTCCATGCGCAGTTCCGCCCTTGCCTTTAGTCTGTTATTCTCCGGATATTATGCGGCCGGAGCAGTATTTCTTCTCTGGTCTCTTCTTATCGGTACTGCCCGGATTGCAAAAAGGATGCATTATGTCTCTGATATTCTCGGCGGCTACACAGTTGGAATAGTCTCCGCCATGATTATGAATCTGATTTTAATTTAAAAATAGGTCGAAAATCCCAGATACACCTTAAAATGATTAGGCGAATAGAGATCCTCGCTTACCATTCTTCCGTCAGGCATCATAAAAGGATTTAAGCCAAAGGACTCGATTGCGAAATTATCTGTTGAATAGTAGTACTCTCCTGTAGTCGGGCTCTGTGCATCAAGCTCTGATGGTGGCAGCATCACAGAAAGCAAATATGTACATCCAATATTCAGTGCAAACCGTGGAAGTATAAAGTACTCGAAATCTACGGCAGCCGTTGCACCCAGGCCGATATAGTCCATTACAACTTCGTACCTTTTAAAGGATATACCCTGATTGATAAGTATTGGTACATTGTCATATGACTGTT
>CBDVAD010000091.1:0-10171 GCA_965371875.1 uncultured bacterium | reverse complement strand
TCAGTTCTTCCCTGGAACACTGAACCTTGAAAATCCAGGAGAAGGCTGTGATCTCGACTATGTTCCTGGAATCGGCGTACCTGGTAGAATAAAGGCTGTTCTGTCCAACTCTCTGGGATTCGGCGGACATAATGGTACCTTAGCTATCAAGGAGTATTCTGAATGAAAGATGTAAAAGAACTACTGCCCCACAGAGATCCATTTCTTTTTTTAGATGAATTAACTGAGGTGAGCAAAGAAAAAATTACAGGAAAAAGAGTATACACAAGCTCCGAATTCTTTTTCAAAGGGCATTTTCCGGACTATCCGGTTGTACCTGGAGTTGTTCTTGTTGAATCAATGGCTCAGTGCGGAGGTGCAGGCATAAATGAATTAGGTATTTTAAATGATGATGCTCTGTTTTTTCTTGCAACAATAGAAAAAGCAAAATTCAGAAAACAGGTAGTCCCCGGTGACGAAGTAAGATTCGAGATAGAAAATGTCAGAATCTCTTCCAAAATGCTGAAGCAGAAAGGTAAAGCTTATGTTGGAGATGAGGTCGCTGCAGAAGCAGAATGGCTTTGTATTGTAGGTTCTAAATAGTTTTTAAAGGAAGGCTGTTAGGTTGAAGGCTGTTAGGGAAGATAGTCGAGAGATAGGCTCCCCTAATAGCCTAATAGCCTTCAGCCTTCTTTCATAGACTCCCCTAATAGCCTAACAGCCTAATAACCTTCTTCCATATCCTTTACTAAAATTGTAAAAAAACTTAGAGTCAGTTGAGTGAAAGATAACCTTAACTGCATTCAAATTGTACTCGTAGAACCTAATTCCAGTGAAAATATTGGATCGGTCTGCAGAGCCATGAAAACAATGGGTATTTCAAAACTGGCAATTATCGGGACAAAAGTCTATGACAAAGCAAGGATTAATAATCTTTCAGTTCATGCCTTTGATATTTATGAAAATTCCATACGTTGTGACAATCTTGGAATCGCAGTAAAAAACAGTGTCCTTATTGCCGGAGCTACAAGACGATCCGGAAAAAAACGTAAATATATCTCTATTTACCCGGAAGAACTGGCATCTAAAATAGCTGATATATCAGAAGGTGAAATTTCTATCGTTTTCGGCAGAGAAACCAGCGGACTAACAGTAGAAGAGCTTGCAGAATGCAATATAGCTGTAAATATCCCCTCTTCTCCGGACTCCCCGTCATTGAACCTTGCACAGGCAGTACAGGTAATTACCTACTCAATCTACAGATCAAATTATTCAGGAAGGGGTTATACCCCTGTAAATTCTGAAAGGATGGAACAGGTAATTGATACAATAGCTTCATCCCTTGATAAAATAAATTTTTTCAAACTGAATGAAAGAGAAGAACTGGAACAATTTTTCAGTGATCTTTTAATGCGTGCAGGAACATCCCAGACAGAGTCACTCCGTATTGAAAAAACATTTAGAAAGATTGCCGGTATCAAAAATAATAAAAACGAATAACTAAATTTCTGAAAGTTCAGCAGCCTGGTGCTGATACTCCTTAATACTGGCATTTATACTCTTAAAAACCATTGGATATATATAGCTGTAAAAATAGTTTCGCTGATAAACCCGCAACTCCTTATATTCATTTTCTTTTTTAGTCCATTTATCTATTTCTTCAATATATGTATCATAGTCTTCAAATATGATTTCCGGTTTACCATCCAGCTCCGTATCTTTCTTAATAACATCCTGCAGATAACCCATCATTTCAAACAGATCAAATATGTGGTATTTACTGGATATAAAGGCCTCAACTCTTTTGAAATTATCTTTATAACCACGGGCAATTGCTTTGTATTTGACAGGGAAAATATAACTGAATATATCCGCTTTCCTCAATACTATTCCTTTGCTGACAAGAGAGGCTTCGATCGCATTTATTACGAACTTATTACCTCTATAATACTGAAGAAGTTGAACTATTCTTTGAGAACCCAGCTCATCACGATTTACAAGAAGCTCCACCTGGTTCATCAACGCCTCAGGACGGGCAGGATTGACCTGAATACTGTAGGTATTAAATTCAGCATTCTTTTTATCTTTTAGTGTGACTTTTCCAAATTTAAAAAGCTCATCTCTTGTTATAGTACTAAAAGAACCAAACATAGCTTCAGCTTCTCTTTTAAATCTGTGAAAATAAGCATCGGTAAGACCTGTCTCTTCAAGAATCTTATAAAGACCTTCCGAGATCCGGAACCCGCCGATAGGGGCAGTTGACTCCATCCTTTTTGCATTGATAACAGGAACTCCAATTATATCCCATTGTTTTCCACCTTCAGGTCCAAAATTTCCTATAGTAACTTCACCAATATTTGCTCCGATCCGTATTCTTATCTGAAAAAATGCATTAATTGTCTGAGCGAGTTCACTGTTACGCATACTACTGATAATCTTGAAAGCTTCATCCACCTGCTTCTGTATATCTTTATTATTACTACCATATAGAAAACTATCATTGGCATCGTTAAAAAGAAATGCAACTCTCTGCATATGAATACAGGTATAAAAAAGCTCCTGGGCTATATACTTCTCAGCTTCATCCTGATCCATATCTTTTATCTTGGGATCAATATTACCACCATAGTGGAACATCAGACTGTCGCCTTCAATCTTGTTAAGATAACCTCCATGCTGCTGTAGAACCCAGCTGAATGATGCATACAAACCGTTCAGAACTATCTGATTTTCCATAGGTGTCAGAAACTTTGACAAAAATGAGTAGTCTGCAATATCTATGAACCCGATTCCGACTATGCATTGTTCAGATTCCGTTGGAATGGCACCTTTCTCAACTATAGCTTCCACTAATTGTTTTGGTAAGTAGTATTCTTCTATTTGTTTCCTGATTGAAATTTCCAGGGAGGCTTCTTTCAGTGCTTTTTCAGTATTTTTTCCAATTCCAGATCCATCAGCACCCATACTGCTTCCGTCGCCATAGGAAAATCTTGAAACAATATCCAGAGCAACATTCAGGCTGTTATTTTCTGATTCCTTGAGTTTGTTGTTTTCCAACAATTCATTCAGATAATTTACAACATAATCCGGTGCATTTATACTCGTGTTTTCATTTTCTTTTGAATGGGACAGAAGCTTTTCAGTTCTGTCAAGTAATCCAATGTGACCTTCAGCTTTACCAGGTTTTTCCACTTTCATATATCCTTTTCCGGGAGATACTGTATTGAAAGAATAACACATCATCCTTTTTCTGTACATATAATCATTTTTATGATAAATATAATAGCGAATACAAGGAGGGAGCATGGCAGCTTCGGTGGCGATTGCATCAGGAAAGGGAGGAGTAGGAAAAACTACAACGGCTTCCAATCTGGCTATATATTATGCAGGAAAGGGTATACGTGTTGGTCTGTTGGATATTGACCCTCTGTCTGACGTGGCGGTAATCTTTGATCTACCGAAGTCTCTCTTAAAAAACAAAGAACCGAAACTTAAGAAAGGGAAACCGTTAGCATCCTACACAGTTAATATTCTGCCTAACCTTGATCTCCTTTTTCCTATTACCAAAACAGGAAATTCCGATAGTATACTGCTCCATGATCTACTCTCAAATAGTTATAATAAAGAGATAAATGAAAATTATGATCTGCTTATCTATGATATGCCTGCAGGATTACAGGAAGAGGACAACCTTAATTTCTTAACGTTGTCTGCTCATCTGGTTCTTGTTGTAAATCCGGAACCTGTTTCACATGTGGCTGCCGGAGCGTATCTAAAAAAAGCAGCAGAGATAAATAAAAGAAATAATGTCTTTATATGGCACAATAAATATAAAGGATATTCAGAGATCAATTTTGATCCGGCTGATGTAATAGGTAATTATAATAGAAATATGCCGAAAGAAGATTCACTGAATCCTGAAGATTTTAATGTAGTTAATGCTGCATTTGTTCCTGAGGACCGTTCTATGGACCTACTCCAGGGTGATCCTGCAGTGGTTATACAGTTGTTAAGGAATATGAATAATATCCTGGATATGGTACATACTGATCTCTTACGGACAATTTCCTGTAAGGCAGATATTTCAGATAGAATGATGACCCTGATAAAGTTCTATTTTAAGTCCCATCCAATTATACCGAATTCGGAAGAAGCTCTGGGAAATCTTGCCGCATATATTGCGATTTTATCTGGAATATCAGTTGAGGAAAGTAAAACTGAAAAATATCAGTTGTTTACAGAGAAACAGAAAACTCATCTGATACATTTTATTAAAACTGTTAAAAACAGCAGTTTACGCCAGCAGATAATTAAAGCAACCAGACTGATAAATCAAAAAATTGCTTCTCTGGAATCTGAAGCATCTTTATTTTCAGTACCTATGTCACACGATCCCGGTGCTGCTCTTGATAGAGAACTTAGTGTAGTACTGATAAAAATACAAAAATCAGGAGTTTCATCCCTTAGAAACAGTGGAGGACTGCTTCTTTTTTACTTTTCTCTATATAAACTTTTCCAGTCAGAGAAACTTCTAGGGCTGCTCCTGGATTTTATCCCCAGAAAAAACGAAAATAATAATGATAGAGATCGTTATACACAGATAAAAAATCTACTTAAAAAAGATAATACCTATCAAAAATCTTATCTGAAACTTATAAAGACTTTTTTACCCCTGGTTTCCAGACAGGTATCTGCTGCAGCAAAAACATTTGAACTTAACAACCTTGTTTTCAGGGATAAAAACAACATCATTATCAAGGAAGTTTATCTTAAATTAACTTCTTCCTTTATCCACGAGGCAATAAACGGAGGATTGGGTATAATAATAAACTTTGATTACAGACCAGCCTCCAGTGTCTTTGCTAAATCTGCCGATGAATTATTAAAACAAATTAATCCTCAGGATAAAGTACTGCCTTAAAATAATTATCAGTATCAAGATATTTTACAGCAGCATCCCTCATCATAGCTGCAGACACAGCATCATTCCTTGCCGGTTTGTCCAGTAGATAACTACTTTCCAGATCATACCTGAATACTGCATCCATCAATGCAAGCCAGTAACTATTCTCTCTGATTGATTCCTCATAGGTTCTTCGAAAACCTTCTTTAATTTTTATAACATTCTCATCATTAGCAAGAGATGTCTTGACCTCATCAATTACTTCAAATACTAAATCTGTAAGCTCTTCCACTCTAAGAGGATCACAGGAAAAATATATTGAAAAAGTATATTCCTCAACTGGGAATTTACTTAATGATGTTGAGACACCAACACCATAAGTTCCACTTGATTCTTCTCTGAGTTCTTCCCGTAGCCTTATATCAAGAAAGTCTCTTAATGCATACAGGGCAGTATTATTTTCAAGTGTCCAGTTATAGCTTCCTGAAAAGATAATATCTACCGAACTTTTTTGCTCTATACCAACATGTACATCAAGCAGGTTAATTCCTCTCTCTATGGACATATCTCTATCTATCCAGGTTTCCCGTTCGCCGGATTCAGGTATTGAAGCAATATAAGTTTCAACAAGATAAGAAAAATTTTCAGGAATATTTCCTGTAAAAAAGAAAATAAAATCTGAAGGGTCAGCAAAACGCTCCTGAAAAATATCATAGACCATTACCTGATCGATTTCAGTAAGTCTGGAAACAGTGAGTGGTTGTGATCTGAAATGGTTATTGTAAAGGGCAGCCTTTACTGTATCCTGAAAAACAACTTCCGGCATACTTTCCCTGTTCGCTAAAAGACCTTCCATACGATTCATAAATGAATCGTATGCCACATCACTCCTGCGCAGATCAGTAAAATGAAGGTTAAGGAGCTGAAAGAGAGTTTCTGCATCTTCCGGCACACAACTTCCAGAGAATCCTTCATATAAAGTACTTATATATGGGCTTACAGAAGCCCGTTTTCCTGCTAGAATCTTATCCAAAGCTATAATATCAAAATTTCCAAGGCCACTGCGCTGAATAAGATTTGAAGCAACGGTTGATGAAAGATAATCCGAATCCTCTATAAGTGATGTTCCACCAGGACTGAAGGCTGAAAACAACACTTCATTATTTTTAAAATCAGTATGTTTAAATATAACCTTACTGTTATTGGAAAGTTTCCATATATAAAAATCAGCGGCTTCATCATGCAACTCTTCTACAATAGTTCCAGACTTAGGAATAGTATCCATAAGTTCCAAGCCGGCAAGATCATCTTTATATTCATCAATATCTGCTTCCGCAATAGTGTTGAAAATACTGTCCAGAGACACGGCAGACGGATAGATAAGAGATTCTTTCTCTGGTCCGGTAACTATAATTACAGGATTAATGTCTTTTCTTAAACTTCTTCCGGTTTCAACAACTTCTTCAAGGGTAATATCAGGAATTATTGATCTAATCGTCTTCCATTCCCATTCAATACCAGGTCCTGGAGTTCCATTTAGAAAATATTCTGTAAGCTCTTCTGCAAAATAAATAGATTCAGTTTTATCTTTCTCTCTAAATGCAGCTTCCATAAAGCTTAATACTTCACTTTTTGCTCTCTGAAGTTCTGGTTGTGTGAACCCAAACCTTAAAAACCTCTCATTTTCTTCTAAAAGTGTTTCGAAAGCAGGGACTATGCCATTTTCTGCTGTTACTGCACCAATGTAAAAAGCGGATTTTGTTCTAACAAGGTCAGTTGAACCTGCAAATGCATAGATATAGGGTGGAGAACTTTGATTAGTAAGCTCATCAAGCCTTTGTCTGAACATCATATTATGAAGGATTTTTTTTATAGAAGTACGGTATTCATCAACTGTACTTTCAATTATAGAATCATTCTTATAGACTATCTGCAGTTTTGTTGTAGCAGCTTCGGAGTCAGATACAATAGAGTAGAGTCTGTCTTTATTGTCAGGAACAGGAAACTCTTCCCTTGGGCGAGGATTACTGCCATTACTGTAGGCTCCAAATATATGTTCAATCTGGTTTTTAACAAATGTCGGGTTGACTTCCCCGACAACCACAACTGCCATCAGATTTGGACGGTACCAATCTCTGTAAAATCGCTTTATGGTATCATATGAACTATTCTTTACAATTTCCATATCTCCAATCGGCATTCTTACACTATATAAAGAATCAGAAAACAGTACAGAAAAATATTCATCTCTCATCCTGGCAGCAGCCCCCCGTCCGCTGCGCCACTCCTCAACAACGACCCCTCTTTCCTTATCAATTTCTTCATCTTCGAAAGAAATTTCAAAAGCCCATTCTTTAAGAATTTCCAGGCCCATCTGAAGCATAACAGGATCATCCGCCGGAATATTTATTTTAAAAACAGTTTCATCGAAGCCGGTGTGTGCATTCGTATCTGCACCAAATCTCATTCCTGTACTTTCCAGATAATTGATAATTTCATGTTTTTCAAAATTCGTAGTACCGTTAAAAGCCATATGCTCAATTAAATGAGCGAGGCCCAATTGATCCTCATCCTCAAGAATTGAACCTGCATTTATTACAAGTCTGAGAACAATTCGGTTCCGGGGTTCACTGTTGGGCCTGATAAAATAGTCAAGTCCATTTTCAAGAACTCCATATTCCACCAAAGGATCAAGAGGAATTGGTTCTGCTGCATATTTATTATCAATTAATCCTGTTGAAGTACAGGAAAATATAAAAGTTAAAAAAAGAATGGGCAGTAGTTTTTTCATAAATATTCCTATTCAAATATCTCCGGATTTATACACTGCGAAGGAATTTCTCCCCTGATCATTGCCAGAATATTCTCCGCAGCCATTATTGACATATCATCCCTGGATTTAGTAGTACCTGATCCTGTATGAGGTGTAAGAACAACATTATGCAAAGACTTAAGATCTTCTGTTACGGTCGGTTCAAACTCGTAAACATCCAGTCCTGCACCTGCAATAGTACCCGATGTCAGAGCATTCAGTAAATCGTCTTCTTTTATGACTGCACCCCGGGCAGTATTGATTATAATTGAATTCGGCTTCATTTCCCTGAACACAGAGGCATTAAACAAATGCCTGGTTTCTTTTTGTAAAGGTACATGAAGGCTTATAAAATCGGATTCTTTAACAAGCTCCATAAAAGGAACAAACTCAGCATTTAATTCCTTTTCAAGTAAGGCATTTTTCCTGTTTCCACTGTATAAAACCCTCATATTAAAGCCTTTGGACATTAATGCCATGGAACTGCCAATCCTCCCTGGTCCAACAATTCCAAGGGTTTTACCTGTAACACCTGTTCCTACATACTGTAGCGGTCCCCACCCGTCCCACTGCCCGCTGCGCAGATAAACATCAGATTCAACTACTCTTCTGGCCGTCGAAAACAACAGTGCCCAGGCCATCTCTGCAGTAGCTTCTGTAAGTACCTCAGGTGTATTGGAAAGAGGAAGACCTCTCCGGACTGCTTCAGCTACATCCATGTTATCAAAGCCGACAGCGTAGTTGGCTACACCTTTTAAATTCGATGCCGCATCAAAAAACTCAGCATCAATCTTATCCGTTAACAGGCAAAGGACAGCATCCTTATCAGCAACCATATCTAACAGCTCCTGTCGTGTCAAAGCTCTATCCTCAAGGTTTATTTCAACATCACACTCCGATTTAAGAAGTTCAATACCGGGAGACGGAATCTCACGGGTTATAAGCACTTTTGGTTTAGGCAAAATATTTCTCCTCAAAAACTATTTAATTCTGATTTATTTTTCTCTGAAATTCTTATAAGTTCTCCAGTCATAGAATCTTCTTCATTTTCCCAGGAAAATTGTACAAGAAGCCCCGGGACATTATTGGCAACCCACCACTGATATTTGAATATATCTGAATCATCGGTGTACTCAAGATGATCAGCAACAAAGGTACCTGCATCAGTTTTAACAGTAATTTTACCCTTCTTGAATTTATCATAATCAGAGTCCGTTATCCGGTCCATTTCAGCCTGATGATAAGTTTTAAGATCCTCTGAATTTGTGATGTACTCCCTGATTTCATTAGTATCTTCATCTATAAATCTGAGTTTAAGAAGATTATAGTCAGAATCAATCAGGAATTCATAGATAATTTCTTCTCCATCACTGGAAAATACAATTTTCCACCATTCTGAACCATTTGAATTTATCTTTAACAGCGCTTTCTCAATTATCAACTCATCATTATCTTCGGAAACCAGTTTCCAGGTAGTTCCCTGACCTGCTTCATAGTTATCATCATCAAAGTAGAACCCGCCTGCATAAAAACTATACCAGTAGACAGAGTAGAACTGTGCCAGGTAAACCTGCATATAAAGAGGATCAAGATCAATATCTAATTTATTCAGCTTAATATCCAGTTCACTTACATTCTGGGAAGGGCCAATTTTGTAGACTAAACCAATACCCCCGCCGGCAAAACCATTCCACCAGTTTCCTTCCAGTGTAACTGCCAGATTTTCATTAACAAAATAGTTAACTCCGGATGTTACACCTAACCCAATCATATCACTGCCGTCATTGTAAGATATAAAATCAAACACAGGTCCCATCCCGAAAAAATAATCAAACCTGCTAAGTTGTGAAAAAAATCCCGTTGGGGAGTCTTCAAAGTCTGTGAAATATGAACCAACACCCTTAAAGCCAAAGTGAAAAGTGCCCAGAACACCAATTCCAGCAGATAAATTACTATCAAGAGTGGTATCACTGAAACCCAATCCTATGTGTCCTCTTACAGCTACACCAAGATCTACGGGCGAGAACCCCCACATACTGGGCTTCAGGATAATTAGCTCTGCTTCAGGATAAAAACTAAAAGAATTTGTTGAATCAGAAGAAGTTTCAAGACCAATAGCTCCTTTTACAGCAAAATTTCCAGGCATGTAATAACTGCCCCACCATGAATCCTTCTCTCCCGAATAAACTGTAGTTGTAAAAATAAATATTACAATAAATAATGTAATAATTCGCTTCATAGTCATTCCCCTAATTTTAAATATAATCATCAGACTATACCACAAAAAATTGCTTACTACACTATCATTAAAACGAAACCAGTTGCAGATATACAATTAAATTCAGTAGGGGCACAGAATCAAGTAGGGGTGGGCGGCCGGTCCCCCCGACAAGACAATCATTAAAAAAATGATGAGATTATTTAATAATTAAAAACAAATAAAAAAAGGTACAGAAAACTATGGAATCACAGCTAGG
>CBDVAD010000090.1:0-10268 GCA_965371875.1 uncultured bacterium | reverse complement strand
ATAAAAACTATTATTAGTATTTTTCCCATCGTGAAAATAACTCCAACAGACTCTTTTTCTCTTCTATAGTTTTTAGGATACTGTCAATAATCCAAACTCCTCCCTGAACACCGCCCCGTAAAAAGGAACGATAAAAAAGCTTTCCCAACACTACTCCATCAGGGATATTTTCAGAAGATATCACATTTACAGAGATAAAATTGATCTTTTTATCAACGATCTTTTGATATCTCTTTCCCAGTACCTCGTCAAAAGCCCTGGCAATAGATTTACCATGCCATTCACAGGAAATTTCATATTCCAATGCCGGTAAACCCAGAATATTTATTCCATTGATAGAATTCAACTCAAAATCCGCCATATTCCCCAGAGACCTGATATTCTCTTCTTTTTCCAGAATAAAAGCATTGGCAACCCATGACTGGGATGATCCAAAAAGAAAGTTCTCTGTGGCAGGATTACAGGGCTCCAGTTGTACAAAAAGCTCCCTGCAGGCATCTTCTGCAGAGCTTATTGCAATAGACCTGTCTTTATTTACTGCAATACAATTACCTACTTTTTCCACATTGTTCTCTGGAAATCTAACTTCATCCCCTGGTGAAACTCTTAAAAAGAACTCTTCCAGATTTTCATAACTCTTTACTTTTTCTATTCCGGTAATATCTTTTATTACACCTGGAATTGATATAACAGCCCTCTCTGCAGAAGTACGAAAAAAACGGGGAGATAAATTCCCCGGAGGCTGTCCCACTGCAATTTTCAAAGCCCCCCTGGTTAGATCAACCCCTGACGAGTAAGGGAAAGTCCAACCTGACATATAGCCGCCTGACAAACGGGCTGCAATTTCACCGACATAGGGCTTCCCCCTGCTAAGCCGGATATCTCCCTTTGCGGCCCCATTTGTAATTCCAAGAGCCTGGACACCTGCCCTGAAAGTCTCGAAAATCTCTTCGGATACCCGTGAATCCATAATGGAAGGAATTGTATGTCCCATTTCAATAAAGTACGGAGGATAGTATATATGCCTGTCTGCAAATCCGCAAATTATTACTTCATTATCGTAGACTAAAGCATCAATACTGAATTCAGAGCCTTCGAGATACTCTTCAATTATTACATTGCCGGATCTTGAAAATAACAATGCATCCCTGACAGCATCCTCCAGTTGACTGCAGTTCTCTGCTCTGCGGATCCCTCTTGAGCCCATATTATCAACAGGCTTTACAACCATTGGAAATGTAATTCCTTTACCGGTAATCCCGGCACAATCAAGAGAAGAAACATCCCTTACAGATGTAAATAAAGGGGAGGCCACACCATGTTTTCTAAAAGCATCTCTCATTTTTTCTTTATTACTTGCATTAATTGCAGCCTCAATACTAATTCCCGGAAGGTCAGCAGCCTCTGCAACTCTGGCTACTGTTTCTGAAAAATCAGTCCCTGCGGTAAAAACACCATCCAATCCAATAGTTTGTTTATATTCAAGTGCAGCATTAATCATTCCCTCTGTATCTTTAAGATCAATATTTTCAAAATAATCAGAATATTTTTTTCCGGGAACGTTGATAATTCCATCTGCAACAATGGTTGTCCAGCCCATTTCTCCGGCAATTTTAATCGCCGGAAGCTGCATTACTCCACCGCCAAGTATCAAAATTGTTGTTTTAGTCATTAATTTCCTTCATTTTTTCTGCATAAATCTCAAAAGTATCACCTAAGCCGAAAACTTTACTTATAAAGTTTACTATTGTATATCCTGATTTTGATTTAATTTTAGAAAAACCAGGGAATCTCTCAGGATGATGTCCGGTAACCCTGATCCGTTTAACCTTAAAACCAAAACGAGCCAGAACTTTCGACGCAATTGCCGGATTCCAGACAGAGATATGATCAGAAGGAGATTTATTTAAAAAATGGTCCATACTCTTCCTACCTGTTATACCAGAACTGCTGGGAGTAGAAAAGGCAAATATCCCCCCGGGCTTTAAAAGAGTGTTTACTTTGGTCAAAATCAAATGAAGATCAGTAAAATGTTCAATAACATACCACATTGTTAAAACATCAAAGGTCTTGTCAAAAGATGCATTTTCGAATGAACAGGATAACACTTCAAATCCAAGTTCAGATTTCACATAATCAGCTGCTTCAGGTATTATTTCAACACCAGTTGGTATAAATCCACATTTTTCAGATTCTGCAAGGAAGGGCCCATATGCACAGCCTATATCCAGAACTCTTCTTTTACCTCTTATAGATGAATCTTTAATACTACTGATTATCTTTAATCGACTGTAAGCTAAGTTTTGTATATTCTTAAAATCTTCCAGATATGTCTGCCCATACTGTTTTTTATAGTCTTCAAAAAAATATTCTTTTTTATAACTATTGTGAGAAAGTGAAAAGTCAACCTGAAAGGTTATACTGCAAACCGGACAGTTGTAAAAATTCCTTGTTTCAAAACGATGTGTTAAATCTGATGCTTCACATACATGATGACAAACAGGACAATCAGCCCGGGTCTTATTGATAGATAAAACAAGATCCTTCAGGTCTATATACTCATCAGGAATATATTTTTTCTGAAGGGACATAAACTCTGATCCATCACGAATAAACTTGTCTATTTTTTTTCTATCCGGTTTTATTACACCTATTTCGTAAAACCCGCAGCTAAGGGATAATTTATGATGGTAGGAGGAGGGATTAAGGAGAATAAACGGAACCCCGGCTGCCAGTGATTCAAAGGCAGTCAGACCAAAACTCGTAAAAACAAGATCATACTCATGAAGAATATTTTTCAAATTTGAAGGGCTTTCAAGAAATTTGATGCGCCAGTCATTCATATCAGTTGAAAACTTTTCATCAACAACAACAGTTATCTCTGATTCCTGGAAATATCCATAAATTTTAAAAAACGCTAAAAGGGTTACAGTCAGACCCATGGGGTCTTCGCCTCCGAAAGTAACAAGAATTTTCTCATAATTATAACCGGTATCATGAAATAAACGTTTTTCAGGCAGGTCCATCAATCCGGATGCAGATATGTTGGGTTTCACAGGGTTGGCCAGGGCAGGAATGATGTCAATTAGAAATGGGAAGGACCCCCTCAGGGCTCCCCCTTCATCTATTCCAATTAGAAAACCTTTTGATTGTAAAAGAGTTATGAGACTGACCGGAGTATCACGATAATCAACAACAATAAAATCCCAACAATCAGTTTCCGGAAGTATTCCGATGTAAAGATCATCAGAATCCACTCCATGAGTTAGTAGATTAGTATGTATTTCTGAAATTTCATTTGAAGGGATAAATACAGAACTCTCTGATGTTTCTTTTAGCTTTCTATAGAGATCTATCATCCTTCTAAGATGACCTGTCCCATTCCCCGTTTCACAGGACGGCACAAGAAGCCAGGAGTTACTCATAATATATTATTGGGCCAGGGCGTAGTAATCTTCCGGTAAATTAATTCTTAAGTATGAGACTAAAGACTTGATCTCTATGGGATGACCAGTATAGAGCTGCCGGTATATTCGCTTTATAATTGTGTAATCTTCCTCTGTATCCAGTGTAACCCTGACATCCGGGCAATAATACTCTGCATGAGCGGGTACTCTATTAATTACAAACTCATCATCTCTTCTATATAGATACGGGGCTACATGCTCTTTCTCATAGGAGTCCTCTGCCAGGCGGAATGCTGTTAACAGCGCTTCTGCATTTATAACCTCAACTCCAGTCCCCAGGGGTATTCCTGTAAAACCACTGTAATCTGCATTTTTAACATTATGATATTTGAGAATCTGATTTGCGAGTAACCCGGAAACCAGTGGATTATCACCTGTTGCTCTTATTACAGTTGTTACCGAAAAATGCTGTATTGCATTGGCATATCTTTTTAATACATTATTTTTATCACCTACAAATACTTTATATCCCCACTTCTCTGCAAGGTGTGTTAATTGAAAAGCACTTGCAGGTTCTGTGAGTAATGCAAAAACATCAGCATTAACTACTTTAAGATTCCTCATCGCATGTTCAATAACTTTAAGATCTTCCAAAAGAAGAAGAGCTTTCCCTGGAAGTCGTGTTGAGTCGATCCTTACCTGTAAAAAAACACCTGTCATGGTTCCCGAACCTCCCAAAGATCTGTAACCTGTCTTGCATCGCATGAAAAACGGAATGTATTGATTTCAACCCATTCCATAGCACCCTTAAATTCTTTAATTGATGAAATAAGAGAAGAACCTGCTTTAATACTGTATGCTAAAAATTTTGACCAGGATATAAATGCACTGTCCCCGGAAAACCTGATTATAAGATTCTTTAGATAGAATAGTTTGTAATATCTATCAGGGGTTGTATCTTCAGGAACTTGTTCGATAAGATATTCCAGTTTTATACCTGTATTAAAGGCAACTGTCTCACCCCACATATGTACTCTGAATCCAAAATCCATTTTCTGCCAATACTGGTTCTCAATAGTATAATCAAATCCACCGGTCAACAGAAATTTTTCTTTGTTGTAAATACCTGCATAGTCAAATGGGAAAAGAGTCTCTGCTCCATTAGAAGAGGGCATGAGAGAGATCATTTTCAAATGGTTACCATAAAATGCAGGTGCCATGAGAGATGGTACAGTTTCATATTTGGTACTCTGCAAAATAGGAACACTGCAAAGATGTTCCGATCTATCCAGATTATTAAGAAATCGTTCTGTAAACCTGTATCCCGGACGCATATCATCCCAGAAGACCATTACATTCCTGCCGGATGCTTCCAGGATTCCAATATTTATCTGTTCCCCGGGAGATGCATTTTTACCTAATATCAGAAATCTCACCTGTGGGAATCTAACTGAAAGTGATTCTACATCATATGTGGTGGAAGGTCCCTGAACAGACATAATTTCTATATCTCCAAGAGATTCCAGATGTTTAAGATATTCAGCTTTATAGGGTCTTCCTCCCCGGTTAAGAACCAAAAGACTAACCACTGGAGAAAGACTGAGATTTTTATCACTTTTCCTGCCCCCGACAATTGTATACGGGATCCTTGGATTTTTAGAAGTTGTAGGTATAGTATTCATCACAACCTCTGCATATTTCAGGGTAATTGCCTTCAAGGTGATCAAGGTATACGCCTTCACCATTTTTCCAGATCAGCTCAAGTTCGTCACTAAAAATATTCCCCATAATATGTTTGTTTTTTATATCTTCCCTGCACAAAGGAACTGTTCCATCCAGAAGAATATTTAAATCACGTTTTAGATGCCAGCAGGGAAACCTTTTTACAGGGGAGAGATCAGTCACCCTTCTATCCGGAAGAAACCCGCAAAAATGGTCATGTTTTTGAATTATTACGTTGAATCCCCGCTCCTTCCACCCTCTATAGAATTTTTCGAGGTATTCTTCCTCGTCTTTCATCCGGACAGATTGGATATATAACTTATCAGGAAAGAGTTCCTGAAGATAAAGGGCTGTTTTATTTGCTTCATCCCAGCCCTCACCTCTAAGTTTTTTATAGACCCCGGGGTTCTCTGCATCCATGGAAAGAATCCAGTCTACCCTTCCATCAGCCATTTCTGATATTGTTTTTAAAACGCCCTGATCCCAGCCAATTCCTGAAGTTTCTATTATTAAACTAAAATTTTCAATTTTCAAAAGTTCACTGACTATTCCCGGCATATTGGAGTGCAGGGAAGGCTCCCCCCACATTGAGATACTGAATACAGCATCATCACTAAAGGTTTTAACTTTTGAAAGTATCATCTGCCATTGTTCCAGAGTCATCTCATCAGTTCTGCTTACTACATCTCCGCCAATTTCAGGATAAGGACAGTAGGAACAGGCCTGAGTACAGCCGCCTGTAATCTGTACATTGATAAATGAGGGTTCTGTTCTTAATAGCTGCTGCTTCTTTTCAAGGATGTCAACAATCGACTCCTCACCCTTCCCACCCTCATCATTCAACTGTTTCATTATCAGGCTGAGCTGATTGAAATTCCTTTTTGTATCTGCAGAAAGGGAAACCCGAAGCATCCGTTGATCAATACTTGAAATTTCTGTTTCGATATCAAAAGAATTGATATCCTTCTGAATAAGTTCAAATATTGATTTTCTGGTAATTGATATCTTATTTTTTCCTGCCAGGGCAGACAGTTGATCTAAAACAGATGTCTTTAGTATTTCAGGGGCCATCCCAAAGGGATAACCATCTGCAAAAGTATAGGATGCAAAATACTGGAGATGATTCTTATACATTCTCTCTGTAATTGAAAAATCCAGCAGTGGGGTATCCCCGTAAAAATAGAATATATTATCTGAATCCCCTGCTTCTGCTTTTAACGTACCTATAAGGTCCTTCATATCAAAACCGACAGGATTCACAATCTTATATGGCCCCTTCCTGGAAAATTTCTCTCCTGCAAGGACTACTATTTTATCAGAATCAGGTAATCTGGAAGCGATGTCTATGGCTGTATCGAATGCAGTTGTTCCAGTCGGAAGAATTTTATAGGCAAAATCAGTAAGTTCCAAAGCATTAATAAAAACAGTTGTACTCATACCCTACCCTATCGGCATTCAAAGAAAAATATGTAACTATTCATGCTGTTTAGCTATTAGCATTTTACTTACAGTCTTCAGTCTAATAGCCTTCTTCTCTTATGCCTATCCATCAATCACTTATAAAAACATTATATCTTCCGATCGTGCGATAACGTCCTTTTTCCCCTCACCAAGAATCACAGAGATTTCCTCTGAATGATGCCCGATAATATTCTCAATTTCTGTACTTGTAAATTTACTTACACCATTGGCGATACCATTTATTGAGACAACTTCACCTTTATCAAAAATGCCTTCTACTGAAATTATCCCTGAAGGGAGCAGGCTTTTATGGTTCTTTATGGCAGCCATGGCACCTTCATCAATATTAATTTTTCCTATGGGTTCACTATGAAGAATCCATCTGGATCTTGCTGAAAGCTTCTTACCACTGGAAAATACTGTACCTTCATCTTCGCCATCCAGAAGTCGTTTTAAAATATCTGTTTTACCACCATGTGCCAGAATTGTCTTGCATCCTGCATTTGCTGCAATAGAAACAGCCTGAAGCTTGGTTTTCATGCCCCCTGTAGAAAATTCACTGCCTTTACTACCGGCATAAGCTATTATTTCTTCTGTAATCTCATCGACACTGGATATAAGTGAAGCATTTGTATCCTTCCTTGGATCCCCATTATACAAACCGTCAATATCCGTAAGAATAATCAGCAGGTCCGCATCAACCTTGCTTGCTACCATAGCACTGAGTCTGTCATTATCACCAAAAGCAGAACCAATTTCATCAGTAGCGACAGAATCGTTCTCATTTAATATGGGTACTATTCCGAGGGAAAGAAGAGTCTCCACTGAATTTTTTAAGTTGAGAAAGGTTGTCCTGTTGTTAAGAACCTCCCTGGTTATAAGTACCTGGGCTATTGAAATACCGTATTTCCCAAAAGATTCCTTATACTGATGCATTAACAGTGGTTGTCCAATTGCGGCACAGGCCTGTCTCATCTTAATATCTTTAACCCTGGTCTTCAGATTAAGTTCACCAGCACCCATCCCGATTGCACCGGAACTGACCAGAAGAACCTGAAGTCCGCGACCCCGAAGCCCTGCTATCTGTCTGCTTATAGATTGAACATATTCAATATTGAATTCGTGGTCTTTGGTAAGAAGATTTGTACCAATTTTAATTACTACTCTTCGTAATTCACTAAAATCCCGCATTAATTAGTTCTCTTGTACTCTTTATCCAGGATTTTATGGGTAAAGATACTTGCGCCACTGGAATAATCTGCAACCTTATGGCCGTTACCCTTTAGTCTCCATTTATAAATAACAAGACCCTCAAGACCAACAGGACCCCGGGCATGTATCTTATTTGTACTGACTCCCACTTCTGCACCCAGACCATAGCGGAATCCATCAGAAAAACGTGTAGAGCAGTTCCAGAAAACATCAGCAGAATCTATTAAATTCATAAACTTCTCTGCGGCCCCTGAGTCCCCTGTTACAATAACATCAGTATGCCCTGATCCGTATCTATTTATATGTTCAATTGCACTATCCAGAGATTCAACAACTTTTACAGAGAGAATATAATCGAGATATTCGGTACTCCAGTCCTCTTCCACAGCAGGCTTTACATCAATATACTTTCTTGTTATATCACATCCCCTAAGCTCAACCTTTTTACTTTCCAGTCTCTCTTTCATCATGGGAAGAAAGGCCCGGGCTACAGATTTATCAACAAGAAGTGTTTCCAGTGCGTTACAGACCGCAACATACTGGGTTTTGGAATCGTCTGTAAGCTCAACTGCCATTGAAAGATCTGCTTTTTTATCTACAAAAAGATGACATATTCCATCAGCATGACCCATTACAGGAATAGTAGTGTTCTGCATAATATACTTTACAAAACTGTTGGAACCTCTGGGTATCAGTAAATCTATTTTATCTTCCATTTCAAGCATCTTATTAACATCCTGACGGGTTTCAGCAAGCTGAATCCAGCCGGCAGGTATTCCTGCAGCTGCCGAGGAACCCCTGATAAGTTCTGTTAAAATTCTGTTTGTATTAAAAGCCTCTCTGCCCCCTTTTAGAATTACTCCATTACCGCTTTTCAGGCATAATGTAGCAATCTGAACAAGTGCATCAGGACGTGACTCAAAAATCATTCCGATAACGCCTATTGGGCAGCTGACCTGGTAAAGTTCAAGCTCTTTGTCCAGTTCCCTGGCTAATATAGTCTTTCCAACAGGGTCCGGCAGTCCAATAAGAGACTCTATTCCACTGCAGACTTCATCTATCTTTGTATTATCAAATTTCAGTCTTTTTAAGAGGGGAGCAGAAACCTTTTCGGACTCTGCTTTTTCTATATCAAGGCGATTAGCTTCTACAATCTCGTCTTTTCTTATCTTTATCTCTTTTGCAACATTTTCCAGAGCCTTATTACGTATCGAAAGATTGATTGCCCCTAAAAATACCTGTGCACTTTTTACCTCTGATGCAAGTTCCTGAATTCCCACCTGTAAACCTCCGGGTAAAATTTATTGTTTTTATTTTAGACTTGATGAGGGGTTGTGTACAAGTGGGTTACTTCGATACATTTTGCCAGAGCAAAACACTGCAACCTGTACTAAGAACAATGTTCTCTGAGTGTTTTGCGCTACACCCCAATTTTTTCAAAAGGAGCAAAATGTATCGAGGGCATCATAGCTTTATTACAGTAATTCATATTTCTTTGGGCGTTCCCCTCACTTCGTTCGGGTCAGGCTGCTCCGGGGTTCGCTTCGCTACCGTCGGTTTTAGTCTTGTTTGTCATAAACAGGAATTGGTTCACAATGTCTGGTCAGTTCAAGCTATATATTATTTGATAATGAAATCATTCTGTAATCTAATAACTGCACCGTTGATGATTTTTGCAGCGGCACGAGATTAGTCCTGTTTTTTTTGCTGTTAATGGATACCTTCAAGATTTTACATAAACAAATAGTTAACATTTCATTCTTTTTAGTGTATCCTATTATTAGAGAGGTTCTTATGAATGCAGTAAAAGAGAAAATGATAAAAATAATTACAGATCAGCCGGAAGATTCAAGTTTTGATGAAATTCTTAATGAGCTGAGTTTTACTGCTATGGTAAATAATGGATTGCATGATTCCCTGGAAGGTAATGTTATTTCCACAGAAGAACTTAAAAAAGATATTGAAAAGTGGTAAAAGTTCTCTGGACTGGTGAGTCTAAGAAATGGCTGGGAGAGATTTACGACTATATTGCTTCTGATAGTCCAGAAAATGCAAAAAAGGTTATCTATAATATCATAGACAGAGCTGATGTATTAAGAGACTTCCCATCTATCGGTCAAAGATTATTGGACTGGCCTGATTACGAGATAAGAATGATTCTCTATGGTCACTATCGTATTGTCTACAGGATAGTCTCAGAATTAAGAATTGATATTCTTGGTGTTTATCATAATGCCCTTGATTTAAAACAACATCTGAAAATGTAGACTTCAAATACTGTTTCTACTGCAACTCACTAACAAACATCACAGGATGTGGACAAAGCAAAACAGCGACTCCTAATTCACAACTGTCCGGCAAACTCCGTACAATGGGTCATTGTAGCGAAATTTAGCCTTGTGTTTAGGAGTTTCTTTTAAAAACTGTCTGTTGTCTTTCACCGGAACTGCGCATAGCGGAGCTATA